>JBKBIJ010000200.1:0-2994 GCA_046299455.1 Brevinematia bacterium
GTACTAATAGTATTTTGCTCCTTACCAGTAAGAAATATATTAGATATCCTGTTAGGATTAAAGTGACTATTTTTAAGAAGTCGATTTCAATTGATATCGATTTAAGGAAAACAATGAATTTAATTGATCTAAGAACGAGGAATAGTAGTAGTATGTTAATAGGTATAAGGTGAGTATTTTTAGAAAAAGCACTTTTCACAAGAAGTTAATTATAAAATCGTTAAAGATACTTTTTCTATTTTATTTTTAAGGTATTTCGAAAATTATTTTCTATTTATCCACCTTTCTCATTATTCTCATTCCTTAGGGGTTTGTATATTCATTTTTCAGGGATCTTAAATTTTATAACTTAGCTAAAGAATGAGATTATAATGCTTAAAAGGAAATTTACACAAAAATATCATTCATTCAAATGGAATTTGAAAAAGATATGATTTCAATGTGCTTCATTTTAAAAATTCTTTCGATAAAAAGCATAAGGTTTCAGTATTTCTTAGAAATATTTCGAACACTTCTAGGAAAAGTAATATTTTTGATATACTTTTCTGTTAATCTTGACAATATGTATAGTAATTTTTTAGAATATTTATATCTGGATAATTCACGGGGGAGGTAGGGGCTAACCTGCCTGAGAACCTTACTATTTTGCTGTAAGGGACCCTTTGAACCTGATCCAGGTAATTCTGGCGTAGGGAGGTTTTTATGACGCAGATGGATTTTGCTAGAGAAGGTAAAGTTACTGAGGCTATGCAAATTTCAGCTAAGAATGAAGGTGTTGATCCAGAGTTTGTTAGATCTGAAGTTGCTAGGGGTAGAGCTGTTATTCCTGCTAACGTTAATCATCTTGGATTGAACTTAAGTCCTATCGTTATTGGTAAGTATTTTAAGACGAAAATTAATGCTAATATTGGTACTTCTGGTGTTGAATCAAGTGTTGATGAAGAGATTGAGAAACTTAATTATGTTAAGAAGTATGGTGCTGATACAGTTATGGATCTTTCTACTGGTGGTAATTTGAACGAGATAAGGTTATCTCTTATAAGCAATGCTACTATGCCCCTAGGCACTGTACCTATATATCAAGTACTTGTTGAGAGAAAGGTTATTGAAGATATTACTGAGGATGATATTCTATCGATGGTAGAACTTCAAGCCCAGCAAGGTGTTGATTACATGACACTTCATGCAGGGTTACTTAAGGATTTTGTTCAGCTTGCCAGAAATAGGGTTACAGGTATAGTTAGTAGAGGTGGATCTATAATGGCTCAATGGATGACTATTAAAGGAAAAGAGAATCCAATATACTCTAATTTTGATAAGGTTCTTGATATATGTAAAAGGTATGATGTTACTATAAGTTTAGGTGATGGTTTAAGGCCTGGGTGTATAGAGGATGCTACTGATGCTGCACAGCTTGCGGAACTTAAGGTTTTGGGGGAACTTACCAGGAGAGCTTGGGAGAGAGGTGTACAAGTTATGGTTGAAGGTCCAGGACATGTACCTTTACACCAAATAGAGTTTAATATAAGGATTCAGCAGGAATGGTGTAATGAAGCACCTTTTTATGTTTTAGGTCCTCTGGTTACAGATATTGCTCCTGGTTATGATCATATTGCTTCCGCTATTGGAGCAGCGCTTGCAGGTTGGTATGGAGCATCTTTGCTTTGTTATATTACACCTAAAGAACATTTAGGGCTTCCAAACCTTGAAGATGTTAAGCAAGGAATAATTGCTTATAGAATAGCTGCCCACGCCGCTGATATTGCTAAGGGTATACGCGGTGCTAAGGAGTGGGATTTTGAGTTGTCAAAAGCAAGGTTTAGTTTCAATTGGATTAGACAGTTTGAGTTATCTATAGATCCTGAGACTGCTAAAAAGTATCACGATGAGTCTTTACCAGACGATCCTTATAAGAGAGCTAAGTTTTGCTCTATGTGTGGACCAGGATTTTGTGCTATGAGAATAACTCAGGATATGCTAGAAGAGTTAGAAAAAAGTGTAACGTGAAATTATTTAGTAACCTTTCTAAGTAAGTTAAGGTATTTCAAAAATAAATACTAATGGTTTGGTGTATAGAAAAATTTTTCAAAGTGTTTGACTATGAATATTGGTTCTATAGCTAAATAGTGTATTTTTCTGGTCTCCATTTCTTTTTTGGTCTATCGAGGGAACATTGGGATATGCGTTTTAGGGTATTAACATTATAAACAAAAAAGTCTAGTTTGGTCATTGTAACTAGAGAGGAAATTATAAATACATTTTTAACGTAGTTTGGCGTCAGTATATTAATGTTCTCTTTTTTAGATTAGGTAATGTTTCCTCTTCATTAGGCAGTAATTTAAGTCTGAGTTAGGAGATAAAAAGAAAGTTGAAAACATATTTTTTGCTGAGTCTTAAGAGATTAGATGAAATAGTTTTATAGCATATAATGTTTCAGTTAAGAATTTTCGATGTTATCTATGAATTTATGTATTTGATTATTGCCTCTGCTGAGTAAGAAAACGTTTTGTGTTGTCCTATTACTTTTCTTTTTGTATCGTACCCATGGAAATCGCTACCGCCTAAAACGATTAAGTTGTTTTCCTGGCAAAAATTTAAGAGGTCTTGTGAAAGATTTTTATCTATCAAGGGATGAAATGCTTCTATACCTTTTATACCAACTTTTGTAAGGTGTTTTATGTATTCAATTTTGTTTTTGTCCTTTAGGAAATCAGGGTGCGCTATTCCTGTAAGGCATCCTATGGAATTGAGTTTTATTATTATATCTTCGGTTGATGGATATTCTACGTTTATGTTTATTTTGCTATCGTTAAGGTATTTTTTGAATACTTCCTCTACATTGTTGAACTCTAGGTTGCTGTAGATAAACCTAGCTATGTTTACTCTATTGAATGTTTTTTCGCCGTTTGTTATAAAGTAGGTGGGAAAGTGTATTCCAATTTCTCTTAAGATCTCTATTATTTTCAGTACTCTGTGTTTTTTATTCTCTCTTAG
>JBKBIJ010000201.1:0-2981 GCA_046299455.1 Brevinematia bacterium
GGGATTGAGTACTTGCTGTTAGTGTTTATTTTTTGAACACATTAAGTTTAAATTAGTATTATTGTATTGATATGTTTTATAATTTAATTTATTACTAAGAGGTTAAGTATGTTTGAGAAAAAAGTTTTTTCTAAAGATATTGATGGTAAAAGGTTAGTAGTTGAAATAGGTCATGTGGCTAGGCAGTCCGATTCTGCTGTTTTAGTGAGGTATGAAGATGTAGTAGTTTTGGCTACTGTTAATTATGGTGATGAAGTTAAGGATGTTGATTTTGTACCACTTACTGTTAATTTTATTGAAAAGTTTTACGCATCTGGTAAAATTCCCGGGGGATTTGTTAAGAGAGAGAGTAAGTTTTCTGACAAGGAAATTTTGGTTTCAAGACTTATTGACAGACCTATTAGACCTTTATTCCCTAGGGGTTTTAAGAATGAAGTTCAGGTTATTGCTATGGTTTTATCTGCTGATCAGGTTAATCCTGTTGATGTTGTTGCTATGTTTGCTTCTTCTACTGCTTTGTCTATTTCTTCTTTGCCGTTTAATGGGCCTGTAGGTAGCGTTAGAGTGGGTTATGTAGATGGTAAGTATATTTTGAATCCTACTTTTTCTCAGATTGATGAATCTCTTTTGGATATTGTGGTTGCTGGGACTGAAAGAGGTATAACTATGGTTGAAGGTGGTTCTAAGGGAGTTAATGAAGATGAGATGTTTAATGCTCTAAAATTTGCTCAAGAGTATATAAACCAACTTATAGATTTTCAAAAGGAAATTGCTAGAGAAGTTGGTAAACCTAAAATAGAAGTCCAGAAAAAGGAGCTACCTAAAGAAGTACTAGATATAATATGGAGTTACGAAAAAGAGATGAAGGTAGCTATGAATGAAAAAGATAAACACACAAGAGAAGATAACATGAATAGTATTGTAGAATCTATTAAGTCCAAAATTATAGAGGTTTTTGGAGAAGAAAATGTTGATTGGGAAGATGTTAATTTCTATATTGAGGAAATGGAAAGAGACATACTAAGGAAGCAGGTTTTGAATGAAGGAGTTAGGGTTGACGGTAGAAAGCCAAAAGAAATTAGGCCTATATGGTGTGAAGTTGGTGTATTACCTAGAACGCATGGTTCTGCATTGTTTACTAGGGGGCAAACCCAAAGTTTAGGTATAACTACGTTAGGGAGTGCTGGTGATGTTCAGTTTATTGATGATATAGAGGAGGAAGGTTTTAAGAGGTTTATGCTTCACTATAATTTCCCACCATTTTCAACTGGCGAAGTTAAGAAATTGGGGCCTGTTTCTAGGAGAGAGATTGGTCATGGACATCTTGCAGAAAGAGCTATAGAACCTGTTCTACCGCCAGAGGATAAATTCCCGTATACTATAAGGGTGGTTTCCGAGATACTTGAATCTAATGGGTCTTCTTCTATGGCAACTGTTTGTAGCGCTTCGTTATCATTGATTGATGCGGGGGTTCCTATAGCAAGTTTAGTTGCTGGTATAGCCATGGGTATAGTTATTGATGAGAAAACAGGTAAATATGATCTGATTGTTGATATTCAGGGACTTGAAGATAAATTTGGTGATATGGATTTTAAAGTTGCAGGAACGAGAGATAAAATAACAGCTTTTCAGATGGACTTGAAAATAGAAGGATTGCCAATAGAAATATTAAGAGAAGCTCTTTATGTTGCGAAAGATGCTAGAAATAAGATATTAGATGTGATGGAGGAGGCTATAGAAGGTAAAGAATTAAAACTTTCTCAACATGCTCCAAGAATTAAGTTTATAAAAACAGATCCTAGTAAGCTTGCGGATGTTATTGGACCTGGAGGTAAGGTAATAAAGAAGATAATTCAGGATACTGGTGTGAAGATAGATATATCTCCTGAAGGTAGAATAACAATATCTGCTAAACCTGGTGAAGGTGACATTGAGAAAGCATATTCGGTTATTAAGTCTATAATAGATGGAGTTAAGGTTGGTGATATAGTTACAGGGCCTATAACGAGAATAGAGGATTATGGGGTATTTATAGAGGTAACACCAGGTAAAGAGGGAATGATACATATATCTAAATTGTTTAGGTCGAAGGTTAGGAATATAAGAGATTACTTGAGTATTGGTGACAATATTACAGCAAAAGTTATATCGATAGATAACTTGGGTAGGATAGCTCTTTCGAGGATTGACGCTGAGAAGGAGTTACTTCAAAAGGAATCACTGAATTTTGAAGATGAGCCATTAGAATCTACTAGCGATAGGTAATGGATTTTTTGGACAAAATCAATTATCCATACGAATCTTGGCTCTTTTCCTCAACATATCACATATCTTCATAACTGTAGCATAATCAACATTCAATTGTTTGTTCTGATAATTGTAATCCTGTTGTCTCTAACTCAAATAACTTGATTACTATAACTATTTTTCTTAAAGGTAATTTTAATATTTCTAATATGCTACCTTTTCGTATTTCCCATTACAATTAGCTTATCTTAATTAATTACCTTTGGTTTTTCACTATCTTATAAAGATATTTTTTACGTTGAGTAAAAGTTCATAAGCTACTATTACTAATAGAATCTGAATATTTCCTTTATCAAAAGAGAAGTAATGATAGAATATGTTTGTACTTTTTAGTACCACTTTAAGGGATTAAAAATTAATGATGTATTAACTTACTACCATTGAGAGTTAAAAGATTTTAGGGAAATGGAACTGTTTACAGCAAGCAGGTAGTGTTGGGTACAAAATTAACATAGTTAAGAGATTTGTTATATCGTATACTAAGGTTATCTGAAAATAGGTTACAGAGATTTTTGATATGTTTTGCTAAGAATTACAAAGTATGGTCTGATTCTTGCTAATGGTATTTATAGATTTTTGAAACAGCTTAAATTTATGTGTTATTCCTATAAGCATGTCACACTTTTTTACTATTTTCAATTGTCACATCCTCCTTTTTCAATTTTTTCCATGCC
>JBKBIJ010000202.1:0-2897 GCA_046299455.1 Brevinematia bacterium
AAGTGCTACATCCTTTCTCACTTGCTTTACCAAGTTCTTAACCACATCTCTGTCATAAACCTTCTTATCAGTTATCTCTAAAGCCTTTATCTTCCCTTATCTTTCCTGCATGAGCATCTACGCCTAAGTGTACTTTTATCCATTCGTTTTTCTTCTCCCTACCATGCTTGAAGGCTTTCTACTACCTACACCCATATACCTTTATCCCAGTACGCTCTGTAACAAGGTGTATATTCTTTGAATAAGTCTTTGGTAGGTGTATATTCAGTTTTCTACCTTGCAAGATATGGTGGTGTGGTCTGGGATTGGAAGATCTAAATTCATATGATTAATCATGCACCAAAGCCTAATTTTCCCCAAAAAGAAACAAGTATTAATGAATAACTAATATTTACGAAAGCCTGTTCAAAAAATTAATAGAAATACCATATAGAAATACCATATTTCAGTTTCCTGGGATAATAGAGTATAGGAAGCACTATAAATTCTAAAACAATACTACATTCAAAAATGAAAGTATGTAACCGAATAATGAGAGGAAGATAAGACAGAAGATACATAACTATTTATAACTATTAAGGTAAGTCTATCATTATGGTAATTCCGTTCCATAACTTCTAAAGACATTTAGTTTCTTACAATTTGACTTTTTTAAGGATTATCTAATTTCTTAGGTTGTATGTTTTTTAAGAACCTTTAAGTAGCGAAAGTAATATTTTTTAAAACGTCCTCACTAAAAATTGTATTTTAGGGAGTACTCATATCCTTGGCATACATTCAATTAATCTCTGTGAAAGAGTATAACAATATTCGATAATAACTTTCTCCAATAGAATATGTTTCCCCCACTTGTAAATACTATCCAATCAACTTCTGGAATAGAAAATATCAAGATTTTACCAAAAACTTTACATCATAGTTGTTCCCCAAAGCAATATATAGTTCTTTTAATAACTTTTTGTGCATATCCTTATGAGCTCTTTTTTCATATCATATTTTAGATGAAATATATCATAAATATTTTGTGAATTTTTTGCAAAATACATAAAAAGTTAATCAAATCACTATATATACTTTCTCTTAAATGCTAATTTTAGAGATTTTTAAATGTTCTACAACGATGACATTTGAAGTTTATAGGGTTTCTCAAAAATATTAACTTTCTACTTAAATTTGAGATCGTTTCAAAAATTTAGCCTATATCTATACTCTTAGTATCAACAAAAGAAGTTCTCACATGAATATGCTAAATTTCATAAAAAATCTTAAGTCCTATTGCTCCAGAAAATCATCTTTCTTTAAATACCACCAGATATGAATAGCATAAAATAACTTACCCGAATGAGAGTGTTTCAAAAATATTACTTTCCTACTTAAAAGTGAAAATACTTCAAAAATAGTATTTTACTATTTAAATGCATCCAAATACCTTAGTGAATCGGATAAATCCTTAAAAGTCCTACTGCTCCCAAGAAACTAATGTTACTAAAAAAGTTATAGGACATAAACACAATAATAAGAACACTTAAGCGTATGAGTTGTATGAAGAACTTAGAAAAAGAAATTTGAAAAATTTGATTTTTGAGGCAGTCTCAATTTTTGGCACACCCTCTAAAAAAGATTGAAAATAATACACTCCATAAATAAGAATGATTGTATTATGGAAGTAGATTACCTTACAGTTTCCCAGCTTAGGGTTTCAGAAGTATATGACTATGTAAACAACAAGAAAAAACAGTCACCAAATAAGACTAAAAATATCCTATTTAGAAATATACTTACATTCACTTCAGTGCTTGGAATAGAATTTCTGATACTACTTATAGGTTTCTTGGTAGGATTTAACATAAATCCTATATTATCCATAATTGGAATAACTTCTCTTACGATATTTGAAATTGTTACATATAACCTCTTAAGTCACATACACAGAATTGAAAGCTTATTAGCAAGAATGCATTCAACTAAAGTAAAAGTCATAAGACAAAACAAAACTTTAATTATACCTGAAGAAGAAGCAGAAATTGGAGATACAGTTTTAATATCAGAAGGAGAGATAGTACCTTTCGACCTCAGAATAATAGAATCAAACAGCTTAGTGGTTGATGAATCGAAAGTCTTCAATGAAAATAGAAAAGTAGGTAAAAGCGCAATAACACTACCAAGAAAAGAATTTAAAATATACGAATTGTCAAACATAGTATTTTCTAATTCTTACGTAGTAAAAGGTAGTGGGAAGGGAGTAATAATAAACAAAAAAGAAACTACACATAAACCTTACCTAACGATAACATATAGTAAAAACATCCTGTATACAACATCATTATTACTACTATCTATATTTCTTTCTGCTTTAGTATTCTACGTAATAAAAAATATATCGTTATCATTAATCCTATTTGCAACTACTTTATTCGTAACTTCCAGAAAGTATATAGAAATGTCTACACTTTGTCTAAAATACCTAATTTCGAGAAAACTGTTACAACAATCAATAGTAATCCCCAGTATAACAAAAATCGATAGATACGATGATGTCAAAAAATCAATAGTAAAAATAGACCAATACTCATTTGAGACGTACATTCCAAAATTTTTTCTTGTAGAAAGGGGAAAGTATTATTCGATAGAAGATCTACTGATGATAAAAAGCGATATTCCCAAAGAATTCATTTATTGTTTTGTTATATCTTATCTAATGCACAAAAAAACTAAAAACACTTCATTAAAAGTAATGTTAAATCCTATTATAAATATCCTTTCATCTATTGGAGTACACGAAGGAATAGTTAAAAGTTTCAAAATGATAGACTACAATATTGTGAACAACATCAATACCATATCAACAGTTTTGCTAAGAGATGAGATAGATATATCAATAGGAATTGTAAGTTTAT
>JBKBIJ010000203.1:0-2842 GCA_046299455.1 Brevinematia bacterium
CAATAATCACTAAGATATCACCTAAAAAGTATGAAGCAACTTTATTTGGAATTTCCTCAAGAGTTTTTGGTAATCTAAATACCCATTCATAACGAACAACTATAGCTATAAAAAATAAAAGACCACAAAGTATACCACAAATTATACCTACCCCTAACATAAGCACCTCCTTTTTACTGTTTCTATATATTTATTATTAGAAAAGCACTAAGAGGAGAGATGGTATTATAGACAAAGTCAAAGGTAAGAAGGTATAAAATATTTGATGCTGGCAAATTTTTAGAGATAGAAAAAGGCTATGATGTTTATGTAGCTACACCAAACATATATAGTTCTCTTGTCTACAGAATTTTAGATATAAGATATATAAGCCCCTTAACGAAAACGGGGCTTGGGTATGTCTTTGTCAAGAAATCTTTTTTGACTAAAAAAGAAATATCGTTATAAAAGTAAAGGAGTTAACCCAAACCACTTCAACTCTGAGCTTTGCAAGAAGTCTAAAGAGTTTCTTTTTGTTTTCTTAATAGTTTCAAAGCTTTTGTGAGACAAAGAAGCAAGAGAATTTGTCAAGGCTAGTGGAATTTAAAATGAGAAGTATAAAGACAAGGTGAAGTTTAGCTTTTGGACTCTATTGATACATTTGATAAATTGACAAAGATAATCCTTCTTCTATTTTCCGAGCAAAATATAGGAAAGTTAGAAGAATATGGTATCGTAAAGTACTTAAGTGTCTTTGATGATGTAAGAACTTTTTTATGCAAAGCTCATTGCACGGTTCTTCTTTCTTATTATAGGGAAGGTATTCCAAGAAGCCTGCTTGAGACTAGGGCTATAAGAAGCCAATAATTACTACTAACAGTCTAGGTTGTAGAAAGATTTGCATTGGTGATGAAAAACAGGCTTTGGTTAAGTTAAGGATATTAAGTCTCTTTTTGAAGCTATGGAAAGAACGTATAAATTAAGCAAAGAAGAAAAAAAGGGAGGGGGAAGAGGTCGAGAGTTAACCCTTTCTGAGTTTAGCGAAGAAAGAATAGCATAAGCATAGTTTGTGGTTTACTATCTTTTTATAAAAACAAGAGACAGGAAGGTAAAATAAAATTAAAATGTTAATCCAAGTGATGCAGTAACAGCTTCTGCTTTAAGTAATAAAGCTCCACCTATTATTCCAGTTACTGCAGGCATAAATCTTCCTAAAAGCAAGCTAGCAGCACCATAAGCCATAGCCCCTACTCCAGCAACAAATCCTAAAGGTCCTTTCAATATTTTGTTTACTGCAATATCATAAGCATCATAAGCAAATCCTGCAGTTGGAGGATCAAATGCTAATGCTACTTGAGCTCCTGCTAAACACATAGGTATAAGTGCAGGAATTGCTCTTTTGATAATAGGTACTGCTTTTTTAACTCTCTCCCTTACTTCCATATGTATACCCCCTTTTAAAGATTTTTTGAGATATGTTAAATTTTTTCAAAATGATAGTCTTATTTAAAATCAATAGTGATGGTCTCGAAATTTTAACATATCCTAACATATCTCTAAACCTAAGACAACGATACATAGATAACCTTAGTTAATGAATTAATGCATAATTTTTCTTTTCTTTGTCTTTGCAATTTTGATTAGTTCTTCTTTTTCCATTTTTTCTAATTCTCTTTCAATCACCTGAGCTTGAGCAAGTAAAAACATATATACTCTCAAAGCTCTAACAACATATTCTTGCAACTCTTCTTCTTTTAAAGAAATTTGCTTTTTTTCATTCCTTTCCCTAACTATCTTTTCTAATTCCTCTTTCGTAATTTCAGGAAAAAAAATGTTAAAAATCTCATTTATATACTCTATCTTAAACACAAGATCCATTATCTCCTCTCTAAAAATTTTAGAATATAAATTACAATCTATTGCCTCAAGCACTTTCTTAACTCCTTTCTCTTGCATTAACTCTTTTGCTAATTCTTTACTTGATTTCATAAAACCTACCTCCTTTTAAAATTTTAAGAATTTACATAATTAATAAACCAATCAGATAGCCAATCTTTTACACTTTTATATTCACCTCCTTTGTTGGTATACTTATCTGTTTGCTTACTCAAATACCTAAATGACTTATAAACTTTCCAGACATAATGACTCGAATGCTTTGCCTTCTTTGTCCCTTTGTTGTAACAATCTATTGCCCTCCATGTATTACCATGCTGATCTATACAATGCCTAAGCACCATCGCTCCAATATGAATATTATAGCACGGGTTCCATAAGTGATGAATGTCCACTCCATATTTTTTGAGATAGCTAAGCCAACGAGAATTTATTTGCATTACTCCTATATCATAGCTCCCATCTCTGTTTTTGTTATAAGCAACTGGATTAAACTTACTCTCAACCCATGCTATAGCCATAAGTATCTCTGGACTAACTCCATAATATGTACCTGCATTATAAAAACAAGAAAAATAATCTTCTTCTGGAAGTAAAGTACTACTCATACTTATTTCCCTCAACCCCAAAAGAAACATTATAGCAATCACTAAAACTTTTTTCTGTCTCCACATCTCTTTCCACATTCTTCTCCATATTCTTTTCCATATTTTTTTCCATATTTTCTTCCATAACATTACACCCCCCTTCCATCTTAGTTCCTGTAACCAAATTGACCTAAATATATATATTAGAAATGAGCGACCTGTTCTTTTTGATAATTATCTTTTTTTGCGTCCTTTATATAAGCTACACCCTGTTTTTTAAGTCCAAAAAAAGCATAAATAAGATAGATACCAATAAGATCAGAAAACTCCCAGAAATGGAAATCTCTTTAGAAGAACTTGCTCAACATATCTGGCTAAAA
>JBKBIJ010000204.1:0-2815 GCA_046299455.1 Brevinematia bacterium
AGGAAGAATAGGTTTTATAAGTTCATAGGAAATTCCTAATGGAATCTCTCCAAGAAACTATCATTCTTAGGAAGTTATACTAAATATAAGGAAATATTATAACATAACTTGCCTGAATAGGCTTGTAAGGATGAACAGGAGTGGAGAAGGGTTAGGCATTAGATTAAGGGCTATAAGTAAAAAGTTTATCATTTTTGGAGATTTGTAATACTTGCAAAGTGAATTTAAGGATAAATGTTCTAAATTTATGGAAAAACCTAGTGAAATAACTCCAAGAGGCTACATTATCTTATAAATTATGAAACTAGAAATACCATAAAAGAAATTATCTAAATAGTCTTTATAAATGATAGTGACTTAGAAAGAAGAGTGAGTTTCAAAAATTAATTTTCTACTTAAGAATGTTCAGAAATACATCTAGGGAATTATATAACTCCTTGAATGCAAAAGGATTATCACAATAATATACCTATCCGAATAATTTGTAATGAGAGATGAGTGACCTAAATTTATATAAAACTCCTAATTGAGTCAATTCAAAAAACGAGAGTATTTAAGAAGTATTACTTCCCTGCTCAGGGGAGTTCAAAAGCATAGCTAAGAGATTGGGTAACCACTTAAAAGGGTGGTACTCAAAAAAAGTACTTTTCTTCAGAGTGTATAGGACGAAATTACCAATTGCCCGAATAGTTTGTAAGAAAGAAGTACTTCTAAAGTTAATTACTTCCGAAAAGTTGCCATTTTTTTCGAAGTTGTGGTATAGAAATACTATAAGGGTACTTGTTTAGATAAGTTGTAAAAAAGAACTAAAGAAAGAAGTCATAGATAATTGGATAACTTCCTTAAAAGAACTCCGTTGTTCAAAGAAATTATTTTTCTTTAAATTACCGAAATATGAATGCCATAAAATAATTTACCAGAATAGTCTCCGTTATCTTTTTCCATTTTGTTTATTAGATTTTGTTATCATATCTTTTTTTCTTAGATAGATAAGCTTAAGAGTAATACTTTAAAACATCATCAATGATAATGTAGTAAATACGACTAATATTAAACTGTTATTCTCAAGAGATTTAAACATTACGTCAAAGTAAAAAACTTATAAAACAACTTTTCAAAGTTAATGAAAGAGGTATTCTGAAGAAAGAAAAAAGACTATTCCTTAGAGGCTGTTAAACAGAGGTATCATAAGAGAACTTGTTCGAATAGTTTGCGAGGAAGAATAGGTAGTAGAATAGACTTAGGAAATCTGATAACATTTTAGATATTTTCTCAGTTATTGCTTTTGGTAGTAGTTAAAATGTAGTTTTGATGTATATAATCTAATATAGGGAAGTTTAAGTTTTGTATTATTTCGTTTTTGCTTATGTTTTCGCCGAGGAAGAATATTGTTTCTTTTTTAGGATGAGGTATTACTACTTCCCCTTTTGATCTTATACTTCCCTTTATTCCAGCTAATTTTAGTATTGTTGGTGGTATATCGAGTTGAGAGATTGGTGTAGTTATGATTTTCTTTTGGTTGTGTCCTATTATAAATAGGGGTACTATTTCTATGATTTTGCTATTTAGGTATGATACTGATCTTTTGTAATAGTTGCTATCTTGTACTGATGAATGGTGATCACCGAAAATTATTAATATCGTATTTGGTATTTCTTTTTCCACGAATTTTACAAAGTTTGATATGACTTTGTCTACGTAGTTCATTGAATTGAAATAGTTTTTTGTTATTTCGTCTTGGATATCTTCGAAGAGGTCGTTTGTGTAGTAATTTTTTACGAAAGTAAATGGCCCATGGCTCGACATGGTTATAATGTATATAAAGAAGTTAGTATTTTTTATTGTTTTGAGTTTTATTTTCACGTATTCGAGTGTATCTTCATCGCTTGCACCCCATCCTTTTTCTTCTAGTTTCATCTCTTCAATATCGAAGAATTTATCAAAACCCATTTTTCTGTATCCTTCTTCTCTACCAAAGAATGTAGATCTATTGTTATGAAATGCATATACTAGATAGTTATTACTTTTGAAAACTTTGGCTATTGAATTTTTATAATCTTTCCAATACCTTATAGAAGGTATATCTTTTAAGGGGTGTAGTGAGTTTAACACTGTAAATTCTGCATCCGATGAGTATCCAGCAAAATGGTATGAGATTACTATTGGGTAAAACATAGAGTTTGTTGTCATATTTCTTAGGAAAGGCACTATAGGGATTCCTTTGTAGTAGGTGTTTAATATTGAGGAATCGAGGCTTTCAACTTGGATTACTATAATGTTTTTTCTTTCATTCCCATTAAACTCTATCTTTTGTCCATAATCAACGTTTCTGTATATTATATCTTCGTTTATAATATAGAATATATCAAGGAAATTTACAAATATTGTTCCGTATCTTTTTATAAGCTCTTTTTCTTCTTTTGAGGAAAGTCCTTCTTTGAAAAGTTTCGAAAACGTGTACATTATCCCTCTGCCACTTATATTTGAAAATATTTCTGATATGATTAGAGCTATAAGTGTTGATATCCAGATGAGTTTTGGTATTTTTGATTTGAGTAAAATTTTTAGGTTCTCAAAAATGTTGCTGTTCAGCATTATTATGAAAGGTACTATATCTATTAGCAGTATAGAAAACCTTGATACCCATCCAATGGCATTTACTGCTGATAAGAATGATATGCCTTCGTTTATGCTTGAGAAATTCGTTTGTAGATGGAATAGAAAGTTTAGTATGTGAAAATAATTATTGAAGTAGAGAAAGTATATTGAATTTAGCACTAACCAAAAATCTTCGATTAAGAAGAATAGTACTAAT
>JBKBIJ010000205.1:0-2775 GCA_046299455.1 Brevinematia bacterium
TCGAAATACCTCTTAAAGAAGACCTGTATTTGGAATAAACTACATCTCTTAAGAACCTGTGTAACGAAAAATTACCATAATAAGAGTTACTATCTGAATAAGTTTTAAGTTGGAATAGGTGTTCTAAATTTATGAGAACTCCTAGGTGAGTAAATTCAAAAAATGAAAGTGTTTTAAGAATACTAATTTTCTTTACTTAGAGATATTTGAGAACATAGCTAAGAAATTAGGTAACTCTTAAAAAAGGACCATTGCTCAAAGAAACTAACCTTCTTAAGAAGTTACAAAACAAAAGTACTATAAAGGTAGTTGTTCAAATAAGTTGTAAAAAGAACGGAAAAAGTATGTCCTATTAACTTTTGATTTTATACGGTCTTTTATGTGGAACTTGTAAATATTCTACTTAATTAGGAAAAAGGTATTCAAAAATATATCTAAAGGAGTTGAATAAATTATTAAAAAGATCCATTACTCAAAGAAAATAACTTTCTTGAGAAGTTATAGAACAAAAGTAAAGTAATGTAAGTTGCTAATAAGTTGTAGAAAGTAACATAAGAAAGAGAGACTATTGACTAGCTTTTGAGATAGGAACATCAGGGCTTTTAAAGAAACTTTTTCTTAAGAATTATTCACCAAAGCGATAAAAGTTACTTCACAGTATAATAAGTATCTTAAGGATTTTAGTCTTAAATAGTTTTTTACATGATAGTGATTAAGTTGGCTGAATATAGGAAGTATTAATCAATAAAATCTAGAGGTGTGATCAAAGGAATTGAGGATTTAGGAATTTGATTTATAGTGGTGAACAGTAGGTTAATGGACGAGAAATATCGATATTTTCAATATGTAAATGTATGTTGTTTTTAAAGTGTTCAAAAACCTATTTGTTTTCGATAAAATATACATGTAAATGGATATTATGAAATATAAGGAGATAGGAGATATAATACTGGTTAACCTCCCAAGAGAAATTAGTGTGGAAGAAACTATGGAGTTTAGTAATACTTTTGAATTTCTTACTGCTAAAGGGTTTTGCAAATTTATACTTGACTTTAGTCAAACGAAGTTTGTTTCCAGTAGTTTCCTGAGTATTATGGTTTCTTGTAAGAGAAGTTTATTTTCGTCTGAGGGTAACTTAATTTTAGTTAATGTATCTCCTCAAATCTATAAAGTACTGGAGATAACTGAACTTGTATCTTTTTTCGATATATTTTCTTCTGAGGAGGAGGGGATAGATTATTTTAATAAGTAGTTTTTCCTTTCTTCTTGTATACTATTGCAAGTATGTTGGCTATAACCTCATAGTATTCTTGAGGTATTTCTTCTCCGATATCTGTTGAGTAGTAAAGTGCTCTGGCAAGTGGTCTGTTCTCAACAACTTCAACATTATTCTCTTCTGCTATTTTCCTTATACGTAAAGCTAGAGAATCAATACCTTTGGCAACAACAGTAGGAGCGTTCATATACGATGGTTCATATTTTAGAGCAACTGCGTAGTGAGTAGGATTGGTTATAACTACGTCAGCTTTTGGTACTTCATTTATTGATCTTCTCTGGAGTACTTGCTGTTCAAGTTCTCTTATTCTAGCTTTTATCTGAGGATCGCCTTCAAACTCTTTTATTTCTTGTTTTAATTCCCTAGGTGTCATCATCAAAGATTTTCTAAAACTCCATCTCTGGTAGAGATAATCAAGTATACTCAGTAGAATTAGTGCAATTACAGAAACGTTAGCAACTTTGAATGAGAAACCAGCAATATAGAATACACCTTGCATGGGTTCATTAAAAATGATCTTTTTGAAATTTGGTATTTCAGAAATAACTAGTAGGTATAAAATTATAGATAAGAAAATCATTTTGGTAATAGATTTTATAAGGTTGAAAAAAGCATCTCTTGAAAAGAAAACTCTTTTGAAGTTTTTAGGTATGTCGAAAACTCTCCTAAGATTAGGAGTAATTTTTTTCCATGAGATATTGAATCTGGTTTGGATGGAGTGGCTTAATATGCTAGTGAATACAGCTATAAGCATTATTGGTAAGAGAAAACTGATTACTATTCTGAAGGATGCTATGACTACATTGTTGAAGTTACTTATACTAATTTCTCTCGATCCTATACTGTCAATGGATGTATAGAAAACTTCATATAGTCCTTTAAAAACAATCATTCCCATAAATGATATAGTCCAGAACATAAGAAGTAGAATTATTCCACTTGCTAGATCTTGAGACTGAGGTACGTTACCTTCCTCTCTTGCTTTTCTTAGACGGTACTCAGTAGGCTCTAATGTTCTACCTTCATCTTCTTCAGCGAATAGTTGTAAATCTACTGAAGTTAGGAAATAATCCATGAATAGTTCCCCTCCCACTCTGCAAAAATTATTTAAAAGAAAATGACTAGAATCAAGTAAATTAATAAAAAACATTACCTCACCATAATGGTATTTGTAATTTTATTACAATAACACCTAAAACACACTCATATATCCTTATCCCTGTAATATCTATAACAGGAGAATTTTGCTTTATTAAGTTATATAATAGAAAGTTTGTTTTTCTAAGGAGTATTTTTAAGTTTAAACTCTTAGGAAAAGTGATATGAATAGTAGCAAATAACAAATGAAGAGTGCTTTAGGGAATAGATAATAAAAGTTGGTTGTATTCAACAGATTGACAAAATAAAATTTATAAAGGTTTCTCAGAAGGAACCTTTTAAAAAATGGTACAAAATTTTAGTTTCTTAATGATAAGTAGGATATACTAAAGTGTAAATAT
>JBKBIJ010000206.1:0-2754 GCA_046299455.1 Brevinematia bacterium
TTTCAACTTTAGAAACAGAATGTGCAAAAATATTACTCTATTGCTTAAGATGATCAAAAATACATCTAAAAAAATTGGATAATACATAAAAAAGGATTATTGATCAAATAAATTGCCTTCCTTTAAAAGTCATATAACAAAAACACTATAAGAACAAATTGCTCAAATTGTTCAAATAGGTTTTAAGAAGTAACACGACGAAAAGAAGTTTGAAAAATTGGATTTTTAACCTAGAATCTTCTCTTGTTTAAGAGTGTATCAAAAACATTAATTTACGAGTCAAAGGTGTTCAAAAATATATCTAGAGAATTATACAAGCCACTAAAAAAGACCTTCCTCTCAAAGAGATTACTTTTATTTAAAAGTCATAAAACAGAAGATCAATTTCCCAAATAAAAATGTTTACTTTACCACTTAAAAGTGTTCAAAACATTCTAGAAAATCGAATAACCCATTAAAAAGGAGTATATCGCTCAAAAAACTATCTTTCTTAAGAATTTATAAACCAGAAGTGTTACAATAAGATCAACTATATAAATAAGTTGTAAAGATGAAAATAGTGAAAAGAAACCAAAGAAAATTCATTTTCTACACAACCTCTCTTTCCCTTAGAACTCATGAAACACGAATACCATACTAAAACTTATCCTAATAGTTTCTAGAAAAAGCAAGTAAAAGAAATATACTTAGGGAAATAGAAAATACCAATGCCCAAGAAAGAGAATCAAGAATAAGCTAAAACTTTCTTAATTGGTATTTATTTTTAGACCTCTTAGCTTTATAAACAACATTACTTAATCAACATAGTATAAAACTTATCCCAAAAAGATTGAGGAAAAAGTTTTACAAAAACATTAAAAAAGCTTGCATAAGATGGAACAAAATATCTAGGTTTCGTTCTATTTTTGTTTATTATCTTTAGAATCTTTTTAGCAACTACTTCTGGCGAAGGGGAATGCCTTATGCTACTTTCGAAAAAACGAAAAACCTTTTCACTTAAATCTGAATACATGGAATTTTGGGAAAATTTTTCTAAATAGCTAAGAGCAACAACTGGCCAATTAGTATTTATTCCACTAGGTGCTATCTCTACCACATCTATACCAAACTTTTTAACTTCTTGCCTTAGTGCAAAACTCATAAAACTAAATGCAACTTTTGAAGCTGAATACCAGCTAAGTATAGGAGAAGGAATAAGAGAAGCTACAGAAGTTACATTTATTATTCTACCCCTACCCTGTTTTCTCATTATAGGTATTACCATTCTTGACAATCTTAACTGTGAAAATAAATTAACTTCAAATTGTCTTCTTGCTTCCTCTATTGGTATATCTTCTACTGAACCAGCTATACCATAACCAGCATTATTCACTAAAACATCTATTCTACCATAAGAATCGATAACTTTATTTACTAAATCCTCAATAGTTTTTTCATTTTCAAGATCAAGAAATTCCAAATATGTATTCATTTTTTCCAAATCTCTAGCCTTCGATAAATCCCTTCCACAAGCGTAAACAATATAGTTGTTCTCAGAAAGAATCTTCGCAGTTGCTTTACCTATTCCAGAGGTACCTCCAGTAACAATAACTACTTTATTATCATTCATAATTACATAAATATACACAAAATTTCATATAAGAAAAGCCCAATTTACAAATGAAAACCAATAAAAAATATTAATACTTTAATATTTATACTCCCTGCCGCTCGAATTAAATAACTCTTAAGCTATACCTAAAATATCCATTATATACTAAGTGTCCTAAACTAGACTAACATCTCCTCCTACTCATCCCATCAAGTCCATTACTCACATAACCGACAAATAGTCTATTTATACTATAAAACACATTTTCCATCCCTTCCCTAACTATATACACCTCCATTAATCATTTTTCTATCATGAACCTACTCATCCTTTCTCTCTATCGCCTGTATACTACTTTATCTAAACGTTATACCTATTTTTGCCTTTTCCCACTTCTCACTCCTTTTACTTCCAATACTTTAATACCTTCCACTTCTTCCCCCTAAATCTCTACCTCTTTGCTATTCTTTGCCATTAAGGATGTTTTAAGAATTACCTCCCTTTCCCAAAGCGATAGTATCTCAAAAATAATACTTTTTCATTTAAATCTGTCCAAGATCCAGATTAGGAAACTAGATAAATCTTTAGAAAGACATGTTGCTCTAAAACGTTAACATACCTAAAAAAGCTATAGAACAGAAAATACCATAATTAGAACACTTAACTAAATGAGTTGCTATGAAGAACTTAGAAGAAAGAAATTTGAAAAATTGAATTTTTTATACATCCTCATTAGAAACTTTCAGAATATATCCAAGAAATTACATAACCCTTTAAAAAAGTTTATAGTTCAAAGAAATTATTTTTCTCAAGAAGTTATAAGAAATCATCCAAATAGTTAAAACTGTTTCAAAAATATCATTTTCCTATTGAGAATGTTTAAAAAATATTGCCTTTTATGCTCAATGGTCTTCAGAAGTGTATCCAAGAAATCAGATAACTCTTAAAAGTCCAAATTCCCTCAAAAAACTACCTTCTTAAGGGTAATGGTTTTTCAAAAATATTAGCTCTACTACTTAGAGTTAAGAGTGCCTCAAAAATATTACTTTCTTACTTAAAGATATAGGGAAATACTCCAAGAAATTCAATAACTCCTGTTATTCCTATAAGCATGTCACACTTTTTTACTATTTTCAATTGTCACATCCTCCTTTTTCAATTTT
>JBKBIJ010000207.1:0-2746 GCA_046299455.1 Brevinematia bacterium
TTGAAGGATAGTGGTGTTGATGTAGTTGTTGGGCTTAGGAAAGGATCTAAGACAGAGGAAGAAGTTAGGGCAGCTGGTCTTAAGGTTATGGATATAGAATCTGCTGCTAAATGGGCTGATGTTGTGATGATGCTTACTCCTGATGAGACTCAACCTGAGATATATGATAAGTATATTAAGGACAATTTGTCTGAAGGGAAGATGATTATGTTTGCTCATGGTTTTAACATTCATTATAACCAGATAGTTCCGCCAAGCTATGTTGATGTTGCCATGGTTGCTCCTAAAGGGCCTGGTATTTTGGTTAGACAGCAGTATCTTGAAGGTAAAGGTGTTCCATGTTTGGTTGCAGTTCACCAAGATTACACTGGTAAGGCTAAAGATATTGCTTTATCTTATGCTAAGGCTATAGGTGGTTCTAGGGCTGGTGTTATAGAAACTACTTTTAAAGATGAAACTGAGACTGATCTTTTTGGTGAGCAAGCTGTTTTATGTGGTGGTGTTGTCCATCTTATGGTAGCTGGTTTTGAAACTTTGGTTGAAGCAGGTTATCCACCTGAGATGGCTTACTTTGAGTGTATACATGAAATGAAGTTAATAGTTGATCTTATTTATCAGGGTGGTATATCTACTATGAATAGTTTTATAAGCAATACTGCTGAGTATGGTGAATATGTTTCTGGACCTAAGGTTATAACTGAGGAGACTAAAAAAGCTATGAAGTTAATTCTTGATGATATTCAGAAGGGTAGGTTTGCGAAGGATTGGATTCTTGAAAATAAAGCAGGAAGACCTCACTTTAATAAGATGAGGGAAATTTGGGCTAGACATCAAGTTGAAGAAGTAGGTAAGAAACTAAGAGCAATGATGCCATGGATTACACCGCCTTCAAGAAAACCAAAAAATTAATTTTCTTTTGCAGAGAGTATTTATAAGGATAAAGGGGAATTTATCCCCTTATAGTATACTTTTTAGCTCTTTTATTAATTTCTGTGGTACTACTTTTAGTTCTTGTACTGCTTCTTCAAGAGGTACTGCTACGATTTCTGTTCCTCTTAATGCTACCATTTTACCCCAATCTTTTTTTAGTACGAGTTCTCCTACGTTTATACCAAATCTTAAAGATAGTACTCTATCGAAAGCTGTTGGTGATCCTCCTCTTTGTATGTGTCCTAATACAACGTATCTTGATTCAATTCCTGTTGTTTCTTCGATGTATTTTGCTAATTGTTTTGCAATACCGCCTAATCTCACATGTCCGAATTCATCTGTTTTAGCTTCTTCAAACACGAAGTTAGAAGCTCCTCCTGTATCGAGTATAGCTCCTTCGGATACTGCTATGAGTGTGTATAGTTCTCCTTTTTCTTTTCTTTTTTTAACGAATTCTGCTACTTCAGTTATTTTTGTTACTTCTTCTGGTAGTAGCACCATGTGGGCTCCTCCTGCTATACCAGACCAAAGTGTTATCCACCCAGCGTGTCTTCCCATTATTTCAACTACCATTACTCTTCTGTGGGATTTTGCAGTTGTGTGTAATCTATCTATTGCTTCCATGGCGATATTTACTGCTGTGTCAAATCCAAACGTGTAATCTGTTACATTAAGGTCGTTATCTATGGTTTTTGGTGCACCTACTACTGGGAAACCATCTTTTGAAAGTTTGTTAGCTGCTCCTAGTGTATCTTCTCCGCCTATTGCTATTAACCCATCCAGGTTAAGCTCTTTAAAACTTTGATGTGCTTTTTTTATAGTTTCTTCGTTTTTGTATGGGTTAGTCCTCGATGAACCAAGAATTGTTCCGCCTTCTTTGTGTATTTCTTTTACATCTTCATCTTTGAGTACTATGTACTTCTTTTCAAGCAAACCTCTCCATCCTTCTAAAAGCCCAATTATTTCAACATCAGGTAAATCCTTTTTTATTCTTAAATATGCTCCTTTTATGACACCATTCAGCCCTGGTGCATCACCACCACCTGTTAATATACCTATTCTTTTCATAATCACCCCCAAAATTTTTCAATTATTTTAATTGATAACTTTGCTTAAATTCTATTTCTACTTTCGTTCCTAAAGCTTTGCCAAAATTTCTAGCTATTTCTAATAGGGTAGGAGTCTACAATCTAATTCATAAGTCAATTTTCTTTTACCTATCTCTAATAGAAGCTATTCAGATAAGTTCTTTTATGGTATTTCCGATTTCGTAACTTCTAAAAAATCGTAGCTTTTTGAATTAATTCCTCTAGAAGTAATCCTACTTGGTATTTCTATTCTATAACTTCCTAAGAGTGGTAGTTTCTTTGAGCGACGGATCCTTTTTGGGGGATTATCTAATTCTATAGAATATTTTGAAAACTTTTAAGTTGTGTTTCTCACTGCATCTTGTTCAGAGAACTTCTTTTTTATACCTTCCAAAGAAAGGTAGATTTTTTGATCGAAGGAACTTTCAAGGGATTATACAAATTCCCTAGATGTAATCTTAGTACCTTTAGGCGTAAAAGTAACATTTTCGAAATACATTCAATTATAGCATAACTTCTCAAGAATGTTAAGTTTCTTCAAGTAATGGGTTTCTTTAAGGAGTTCTCAATTTCTTAGCCATGCTTTCGAACACCTCTAAGTAGGAAAGTAGTATTCTTGAAGTACTCTCGTTTTTTGGATTTATTCCCTTAGAGGTTTTCTATAAATGTTGTTTACTGCTAGGCTGTGCCAAAGTTCGAATTCTTTAGAACTTTTTTTGTTTCTTACT
>JBKBIJ010000208.1:0-2738 GCA_046299455.1 Brevinematia bacterium
CATGGAATCTGTATATTCTGGATGTCTTACATAAGGTAGATGAGCATGTAAAACCAACATCCAATATCCTTTGGCCATCTTTACCTCCTAAAATTCTCGTATTATCCTAAATGAGATGATGGTGATTTTCAATAATTTAAGAAAATTATTCTGTTGGCTTTGGTGATTATCTAATTTATCTTTTTCTTTTTAAGGTCTATAAAATCTTTTATTGTTTTCTAAGATTCTGAGCTAATTTAACCATATTTTTAATTGAAGGTATAACCTCTTCCCATTTTCTGGTTTTTAACCCGCAGTCTGGATTTATCCAGAAGTTATTTGGATCTATTACTTTAAGAGATCTTTCGACAATTTTCTCCATTGTTTTCACTTCAGGTATTTCAGGTGAATGTACGTCATATACCCCTAGACCTATTTGGTGATCATAATTAAACTTTTCAAATGCTTCAATTATATCTCCACCACTTCTAGATGTTTCTATGCTTATCACGTCTGCATCAAGGTCGTATATTTTGTCGATTATTTCCCCAAATTCAGAATAGCACATATGCGTATGTAATTGAATGTGAGGTGATGCTTTTGATGCCAATCGAAATGCTTTTATTGACCATTCAAAGTATTTATTCCAGTCTCTTTTCTTTATAGGTGCTTTTTCTCTAAATGCTGGTTCATCTATTTGTATTATCTTTATACCGTTTTTCTCCAACTCTTTTACTTCGTCTAGTATTGCTAGTGCTATTTGGAATGCTGTTTCTTTTTCGGAAATGTCTGTTCTACCATAACTCCATGCTAATATCGTTACAGGACCTGTCATTATAGCTTTTACTGGTTTTGTTGTTAGACTTTGTGCATAGACTATTTCATCTGTAACTAAGTTTTTATCTCTATATACATCACCGTATATTATTGGAGCTCTATAAACCCTTGTACCGTATGAAAGTACCCATCCATTTTCTGTTGTTATCATACCTTTTAGTTTTTCTGCGAAGAACTCAACCATATCACTTCTTTCAAATTCACCATGGACAAGGACATCTAATCCAATTTCTTCTTGAATTTTTATAACTTCTTTTATCTTATCTCTTATAAATTTTTCGTATTCTTCTTTTGAAATTTGACCCTTTTTATACTTTAATCTCATTTGTCTAACTTCTTCTGTTTGAGGAAAGCTTCCTATTGTTGTTGTTGGAAACTTTGGAAGTTTGAGGTGTTCAGATTGTATTTTTACTCTTTCTTTATAAGGTTTCTCCCTTGCAAAATCATCATTTTTTAAGTTTCTTATTCTATCTGTAACTTCTTTATTAAACCACCAAGAATTATCATTTTTATAATTGTTCCATTCAAGGACATCTTTGTTGCCTTGAATATACTCTTTTATGTAGGTAATCTCCTTTACTTTTTCTTTTGCAAATGCCAATCTTTCTTTTATGGATGGGTCTAAGTTATTTTCAGATTCTACTGAATATGGTAGATGATAGAGTGGACCCGCGTTGGATATCCATATTTCATTTAAGTTTAGCTCTAGAGCAATGTTGTTGACTTTGTCTGAAACTTTTTCTATGTTATCCTTCCACACAGTTCTTCCATCAATTATACCTGCAATTAAAATCTTGTCTTTTAGTAATTCTTTCAGGGTTTTCAAATTTGAAAAGTTCATATCACCGTTATGCATGAAATCGATTCCTATACCAGTTATAGGTGTTTGCAAAATAGTTTCTAGCGTTTCTTTTTCGATATCGTCATAATAAGTTACTACTATTATCTTGTGAATTCTTGCTATGTTAGAGTATATGTCTTTTATTAACTTTCTTTCTTCATCTTTTAGCTCATAAACTAAAGCAGGTTCATCAATGTGAATAAATTCTGCTCCCTCATCTTTTAATGATAATATTATTTCTGAATAAGCCGTTTTTATTTCTTCTTTAAGTAATTCAATTTTCTTGTTACCTTTCGAAAGTTTAATGAAAGTAAAAGGTCCTACTACAAATGGTATAGATTTCATAGATTTATTCTTTCTATATTCTTCTAATGGTTTATTCCATGAGAGTTGTATTTGGATTTTTTCTTCGATGTTTGGTACTACATAATGATAATTTGTGTTAAACCATTTTGTTATTTCTAGAGGTTTTTTACCTCTTACTAGATCATAATATTCTTTCCACGATGATGATTTTTTGTATACTCCTAACATTATTGCTGTATCGAGCATGTTATCATAGCCAGTTATTTCACCTACTGGGTAGTAATCGAGTTCTGAGTAATTTTCTATTATTTCTTTTTGGATATTATCTAGTTCTTTCGAAAGGTTATCATCATCGATTTTTTTATCCCAGTAAGCTTCAACGTATTTCTTAAATTCTCTGTTTCTTCCTATCCTTGGAAAACCATAAGCATATGATTTTATCATATATTCCCCCAAAGTACCAGTAAATTTTAAATAATACTTGCTAGCTAAATAAAATTAAAATGAGGTTATTTCAAAAATATATCTACATTTTTCTCTTTAGAAATATACAACCTCTTATCCTTTTGTTGTATCTTTATAACCTTCTCTTAAAGTATCCTTACTTTTCAAGAAGGAAGCTATCATGAATTTGATATTTTAGAATAATATCTACATCTTCGATATAGGTAGCTATCATCCCAAGAAATTACAATTCTTTAGAGAAGTTATGCCAAAGGGTATCTATATTTCCTTTTTTATCATGCTATCTATTAAGAGACTAAAATTTTAGGCG
>JBKBIJ010000209.1:0-2702 GCA_046299455.1 Brevinematia bacterium
AATCTTTTTAGCTCTTTCAACATTCCTTAAAAACCTATCCCTAATACCAAAACTAGGATTAAGAATTCTAGGATCACCATCACCAAAAGTAGTATTCTCATCAAAAATACCTAAAGCTAAACCTTGACATAAAGGACTATAGGCAATTATAGATATACCTTTTCTCCTACAATAGGGTATAATCTCTCTCTCAATACCTCTTTGGAAATAGTTATAAACTATCTGATTAGACACAATTGGACAGTAGTTCAACGCTTCTTCGATCAAATCAGGACCAAAATTCGATACACCAACATACTTAATAACACCATCATCTAATAATCTCCTGAGAGTAGAAAAAGTCTCACTTAAAGGTGTACTAGGATCAGGCCAATGGACTTGATAGAGATCTATCTTATCAACTCTAAGTCTCTTTAAACTATTCTCAACCTCGTACAGTATAGATTCCCTTCCCAAATTATTATAAATCCTACCACTTTCATCCCATCTAAGCCCAACTTTCGTAGCAAAGATAACTTTATTCCTAAACTCAACCAATACCCTACCCAAAATCTCTTCAGCTTTACCAAACCCATAAACAGGAGCGGTATCAAAGAAATTTATACCAAGACTAACAGCTTCAATTAAAGTATTTTCAACTTCCGATAAATCGTAATCTTTCCATCCAACCTCCCATGATCCCCAACCAATAACAGATACAATCAACTCAGAATTACCCAATTTCCTATATTCCATAAGCTTCCTCCAAAATTTCTTTAAACCTAAGAGCATTCTTAACAGCACTTCCTTTGTGACAATTGTTGAAGAAACAATAAACTTTGTCGAAAGTGCTATTCAAATTTATTTTCTGAACCCATTCTCTAAGCTCATCGTCAGAATAAAAGTAATCATACCTAAGCTTCTCACCACGATACCAGTTACTCTTGTTTCTACTATGCAATCTAACATAAGCTATTGGATTCGTGACTATAAATTCCCTAGGTGGAAGACCTTCTATCCCAGGCTCATCAACACTAACAAAAGTAAAATTTTCTCTTCTAAAAACATCATAAACAATATCGTTATACCAGCTGTTATTCCTAAATTCGACTGCAAAATTATACCCTTCAAAAGCCCTTCCTAAATTAATAACATACTCAAGATTCTTTTGAGAAAAATAAAAACCTTGAGGAAATTGCGAAAGAATAGTATCTAACATCCCTTTTTCCTTGAGGACATCAATAGCTATAACAAATTCATCTCTTTCTTTCAAAGGAATCTCAGCATAAGGATTCTTTAAATCCTTCTGGTGAGTAAAACAAGAATTAAGCTTAACAGTGAAAATAAAATCTCTAGGGACATTTTTAACAATAGATTTCATTACATATCTATTTGGCATTCTATAATACGAAAAGTTTATCTCAACAGTATTAAAATATTGAGAATAATACCATAAAAATTTGTTAGGCTTCAAACCAATAGGATAAAAACAACCAAGCCAATCTTCGTAACTCCAACCAGAAGTACCTATTAAAAACTTATTAACTTCTTCTTTTCCCATACTCCCCACCAAAATTCTCTATTCTCTGAAAGCCACTTATCAAAATAAAGTGTTGGAACAAAATTTCTCCTGTAATCTTCAGAAAAGTCTTCCCTAAAAACCCAATTTCCTAAAACACTTGTAAGCAAATCATTAACTGTCAAAAAAACATTCTTAACATCTGTTACAAGGAAAAACAATCCTGTTGTTTTAACAACCCTATCGATCAAACTCATAAAACCAATCTCAAATACTCTATTCCTCCAACATGATTCTCTAGGCCATGGCTCAGGAAAATTCATATAAACCCTATAAACAGAACAATCTCTAAAAAACATTGGCAAAATCTCAAAAGCATCACCACAAATAATAAAAGTATTCGAAAGATTACCCTTTTCAATTTTTTTCTTACATTTCTTAGCTCTTTTTACATCTATTTCAATACCTACAACAGTACTATTAACAAACTTTCTACCCAAATATTCCAAAAATACACCATTACCACTACCAATCTCTAATACAATATTATCACTCTCCAATATCCTATAAATATCATCCCAACTACATAACTTAAAAAGGTTTCCCTTATACCTAACCATAGCACCTACACGATAACTTTAACCTTTGATATCATAAAACCAGAAATTTCCAAAACCTGAAAAACAACATCAGAAAACCTCACTCTCTGACCAACCTCAGGTAAAAAACCATTCAAAAACATAATAATACCCCCAACTGTATTGATACTGTTCAACCAAGTATATTCTTTCTCTAGATTAGAATAATTCTTACCTATCATATCAAATACTTCAAAAATACTCGTATCACCACTAACAACAAAACTCCTCGATGTAATATTCCTCTTCTTAATCTCAAAAACAGATTTTTTTATCATTTCGAAAACTCTATCTCTAGAAACTACTCCAATAACTGTACCCATATCATTAACAACGAAAACAGGTTCGCTAAAATCAACATCTTTCTCTAACATATCCAAAAACTTTATTCCTTCGTAAACAACGAATCTCGGTTTCCTTAAAAGATTTGAAATATTAGTACTTCCATCACCTCTACATAACTTCCAAAACACATCTTCAAGTCTAACAAAACCAACAACATCTATACCATCCACTACAACAACAAAATCATTATTAAACTTATCAATAGCTTCAATAACGTCTGA
>JBKBIJ010000210.1:0-2655 GCA_046299455.1 Brevinematia bacterium
TTACCGTTATTGCCTCATCTATAGAGTTAACTGGTATAGCAAATATTGTCTCTTTTATCTCAAACAAAAGCACTTTCATTATAGATATAGTTAGAGGAATTTTTATAGTAAACATAGTTCCCTTATCCTTACCAGTACTGACGATCAAACTACCTCTAAGCTTTTCAACTTTAGATTTAACTATGTCCATCCCAACTCCCCTACCAGACAAAGAAGAAACATTTTCTTTAGTTGAGAAACCTGGCATAAATATAAGAGATAATAACTGTTCTTTGTCATACTCAACACCATCTTTGAGTATCCCCATCTTTATGCCCCTCTCCTTTATCTTATCAAAGTCAATACCTCTACCATCATCTTTTATTCTTATTATTACATTTCCACCTTCATTGAAAGCCTCAATAACTATGTTTCCTCTAGGAGGTTTACCTTTTCTAACCCTCTCCTCTCTACTTTCAATACCATGATCTATACAGTTCCTTATTATATGTACCACAGGATCAAAAAGTTCGTCAACCACAGACTTATCCAAGTTTGTTTCTTCACCCTTTACAACAAGGTCAACATCCTTACCTAACTCTAAAGAAAGCTCTCTAACAACTACAGGAAGCCTAGAAAATAGATACTTTACTGGAACCATCCTCAAAGTACTAACTCTATCTTGAATCTCAACAGAAATCTTATTAAGCAACTTTATATCCATAGATAGATCATCGTATCTTTTCTTTAGATCTGAGATTTTACCATTAATTCGCATTAAACTTTCAGAAATATCAGAAATATTATCTACATAAACCTGAAATTTATTGAACAAATCCTCAGGAAGATCTTTGACGCTAATAGAAATCTGAGAATGAAGAGTTCTAACACTTTTGATCAACTCATAGTACTGATTCAAAATATCCGTTATTATCTCTTCAAAGTAAAATACATTTTCATTAATTCCTGATCTATTAACAACAAGTTCACCAACAATATTCATAAGATCATCAACTTTGCTACTCTCAACTCTAAGTATTGAAGATCTAACTTCACTACTCTTAAAATCTTTCGTTCTATCACTAACTTCCTTTTCTTTTTGCAAAACCTCATAAACTTTAATATCACTTACAATATCCGAAATATTCACCCTACTAACAATTTTAGAAACTTCTTCAGACAAAACAATAAATTTAACTCTCGGATAAAATTTTAAATAAATTTCTTCAACAGAAGGATTTGAATCTATAATTTGAGCAGAATCTCTCAAGATAGAAATAACCTGCAGTATACCAACTTCCTTGAATGGAGAGTCATCTCTAAACGAAATATCAAGTAAATAAACTTTTTTACCAGTTGATATAACCTCCTTAATTTCATTCATAACTTCGATAGATACCCCAAGCTCCTCTAAATCAATTTCATCTAAACCAGAAGTTGTAGGGTTTTTCAAAGCTGTAGGAGTAGTTTCCATATTAGTTGAAGAACTTATAAAACTACTAACTTTTTCTGAAAATTTTTCGACCTGTTTGATATCTAAATCAGATGAGCTCAACACAAAATTGAGTCCTTCCTTAAGAAGTTTAGCACCATCAAAAAGAATCTCAATCACACTCGGCGTTAAACTAATCTTATTACTCCTGACCAAATCCATAAGATCTTCAATTGAATGGGCTACTTTGGCTAGATTGTTATAACCCATCGATGAAGCACCACCCTTCAATGTATGCACAGCTCTAAATGCAGAATTAACAAAATCAGGATTACCTGGATCCTTTTCTAAATTCATTACACTAGTTTCATAAATTTGTACCATATCAACAGCTTCATCAACAAAAACCTTTTCAAGTTCACCTATATCCATACCCACAACCTCATTCCAAACCTTATATTATTTCATAAAACATACTAAATTCAAATTTCAGTCAGTAACTAAAACTTCGTCAACATAAACCACATGAATAAATCTACCCACACTCTATACCTACCCCTTTAACCTAAATCTCTTTCTCACACCTACCCCTCCTAGAAACTATTTGGATAATTTATTTTTACAATGACTTCTGCTTCATAACTTCCAAAGAAAGCAATCTATCGTAATAATAGAGTTAGAAGTCCTCCATAAATTTTGTCATACCTAGCCGGAATAGTGTTTCAAAAATTATACAAAAAATTTAAATAACTCCTTTTATACTATCCATTTCATTAATCCCAGAAAAATACTGTCTCTTCTGAGTAATGGCAATATATGTTCTAAATTTACAAAGATTACTAAATCTTACAGAACTCATAACTCAAAAAAACTACCCCCTTGAGAATTTACAAAACAGAAATACCATAATAAAGAGTATTTGTATGAATAAGAGAAGATATTTCAAAAATACTCAAGAATATTCCAGAAATATTACTTCCCTACCTAAGATGTAAAAAATACATCTAAGAAATTGGATACTCCTTAAGAAGGGGTAGCACCACTTAAACAAATTAACTTTCTTTAGAAATTACAGAAAAGAGGGCTTTAGTACATAATTCGATAAATGCTATAAATCAATAATTTAAGAAAGTACATTCCTTTGCTTGTAAGATCATCTTATTAACTTCAAAGCCCAAAGAAGTTAACATTCTTAAGAATTTATGTAGTAATTGAAGGTGCTTCAAAAATGTTACTTTCACAAT
>JBKBIJ010000211.1:0-2644 GCA_046299455.1 Brevinematia bacterium
AAACTCCTAGTAGTAATCATATCCATTATGGCAATAGTTTTTGAATCTTCTGTCTTTGGTGCAATATACTACAAGTACTTAAATAAAAAAGATAAGATTTTTGGATTGTTTATCATACTACTTCCATCACTACTACCAACATCTATTCTAAAAAATTTTCTAAACCACAATATTACATCTTTAATCATGTTATTATTTATTCTAGCATTCAATATTTTGATAATCTACAAAACACTAGACGAAATGACCAACACTTATAGATCATATACCAAAATTATGGAAGACTTTTCAAGAAGCGTAAAAAACGAAGAGAAGCTATTTAGATGGTTTGTTGTCACTCTAATTTCCCTATTAGAAGCAAGAGATCTGTATACAAAAGGACACTCAGAAAGAGTTGCGAAATACTCTTATAATCTAGCCAAATTACTTTACAATAACACTTACCTCCCCAATTTCATAGAAATAGGAGGCTTGTTACATGACATAGGGAAAATAGGCGTAAGAGATGAAGTCTTGTTTTTCCCTTCAAACCTAACGAAAGAAATGAGAAAAGAAATAGAAAGCCACACAAATATAGGCAAAGAGCTACTTTCTTCAATAGATATGTTTGAAGACATAAGCGATATAGCCTATTTACATCATGAGAGACTTGATGGTAGTGGATATCCTTTGGGCATAAAAGAAAATGACATACCAATGTATATCAGAATAGTAAGTATAATGGATGCATTCGACGCTATGAATTCAGCAAGAATTTACAGAAAAGCACTTGATATACAACATATAAAAAAAGAACTGATTACCAACTCCGGAACACAATTCGATAAAAAATTGGTAGATATTTTAATAAACAACATTAACAGAGTAATATAACTCTTATCTTTCCTAAAGCCTACTCTCAGATAGATCCTCTTATAGCATTTCTGTTCTTATAATTCCTAAAAATGATAGTTCTTTAAACTAATTCTACTAGGAGTTTTCTATAGATTTAGAACATTTTCTCTTCCTCTTAAATTCACTTTGCCATTATTACCAATCTCTAAAAATGACCAACCTTTTACTTGCAGAGTTTTGGTAAATAACTCTATGTAAGAGTTTTTGCAAAACCTTGACACTTCTATGTAATAAGTTAATCTAAAAGCTTAGAAATATACTTTTCTTTAACTTATTTATAGCCTTAATACAAATACATAACTCTTCTCCCCTCTCCTTCTCATCCTTACAGCTTATTTAGCTAAGTTACGTTATAATATTTCCTTATTGAATAACTTCCTAAGAAGGATAATTTCTTTGAACAATATCATTTTTAAGGGATTACCAAACTCCTTAGATATACTTTTGAACACCTTTAAATACAAAGGTAATACTAAAGCCTACTAGGACAGCTTTTGTCTATGTACGTTTGTAAAAATAACAGAAAGAAGTGGTTTATTTGAGTAATAGCTCTCTTCCAAAGAGTTACCCGATTTCTTAGATACACTCCTAAAGATCTTTAATCAGAAAAGCAATATTTTTTAAACATTTTTAGTAGAAAAGTAATCTTTCGAAACAATCCTACTTATTTGGAGAATTCCTACTTTTGTTTTATAACTTCTTTAGAAGAATAATTTATTTGAACAACAGAGTTCTCTTTAAGGAGTTATCAAATTCCCTAAGTCTTTTTTTCTCTAGTTCTTTCCTATAAATTATCTAAATAAGCGCTTTTGTGATACTTCTATACCACGACTTCTAGAAAATGGTAGCTTCTTGAAAGTAATTAAGTTTTAGAAGTACTTATCCTCTTTTTCCTTCTTCCTTACAAACTATTTGGTCAATTGTCACCTATAAAGAAAAGTATTTTTCTGAGTGACGAGCTCATTTTAAGTGTTTACCCATTTTTTAACTATGTTTTGAATATCTCTAAGCAGAAAAGTAGTATTCCTTAAACATTTTCATTTTTTGAATTTACTCACTTAGGGGTTTGTTGTAAATTTAGAACACCTATTTCCCCTAGAATATTCTTAACACTTTTAAGTAGGGAAACAACATTTTTGAAACATCCTCCTCTTTCAAGAGAAGAAGAAGAATGTTAACCAGCTTATCTAAAAGGTTATGCTGAGTCAAAAATTAAATTTATTTGGTACTTTACTTTTAGATTCTTTCCTTATTCAAAAAAATACTCCTATGAGATTTTTGCTTCTTAACTTCTAAAGAGAGATAGTTTCTTTGATTGGAGCATAAAAGTCTTCTGTAAGTTTCGATTGTCTATGTAAGAATTTTCCCTACATTTATCCTTACAACTTATTCAGATAATTTATATTTTTTCTTTTCCATAACTTCTTAATAATAACTTCTATGAGCGATTTGATTTAGAAGTTTCTATAAATTTTGAAAATTTTCTAAATTCTAAAGAGAGTTCAACCTACTAGGCTTCTTTATTTTCTATTTCCTATAGAGTTTCTTCGAATAAAACATTTTTGTATTACTTCCGTTTTTTATAACTTCTAAAAAATGGGAATTCTTCGAAGTAGTAAGCCTTACCAAACTTCTATAAATTTTTGAAAAATACCATATACTAAAACCAAAAGACACATAACCAAACAAAAGGAGAATATATCATGTTAGTAGGGATCTCTTATTGTAATATTTTTTACATAATTTCTAA
>JBKBIJ010000212.1:0-2635 GCA_046299455.1 Brevinematia bacterium
TGGTATGTCTTTTCCTTCTTTGTTATAGAATTTAAAAACTACAAGGTTTTTCCCAAAAGCATTCATTTGAAGTAGTAAAATCATTAGTATAAAAATTTTCTTTATCATACTATTCATATTATTATAATAAAGATTTTCTTGATTTTTTCAAGTTTCTGGTGATCTATGTCAAAGGTGAATACCAGTATAAAAAATCTATTTTCTGTTGTATCGAGCATAAATATTAATTTTCCTGTTTATTCTGCTTACATTCTTCGTGTTTCCATAATTACTTTACTTTTATTTAGTTTATTTTCTTTATATTTTGTGTCCTTAAGGTGCCTAAAGGTAAATCATTAGGGATGGAAGGATATGCCAAAATTCTAATTTCCTAAGTATAATCTTAGTACTTTTAAGTGTAAGAGTAACATCTTTGAAAGTCGAGGTTGATATAATAAACCTAAAAGCGTAGATATTTTTGGTACTGCTTCAGTGTAAGAGTGAGAGTATTGTCTTTTTGATTTTTTTCTAAAAGTACCAAAATGATTTTATTCCTTGAATGTTTCTTAATTTTGATGATAGTTTTGTAGATGGTTTTATAGCATATGTTGAAGCTAATTTGAAATATTTTATACTACCGTTATTCAGAATTCCTATGTATGTTAAGCAGTTGCCAGGGTTTTCTTTAAGTATTTTTTTTAGGTGTGTTAGGCTATTATCTTCTATTTCGTTAGATGCTATTATATGTAACTCTGTTATTTTTTCATGTTTGTAGTTGTCAATTTCTATTACTTTTGACACTTTTGGAAAGACTTTGCCTGATGTGGCTTTGGATATAATTCCTTTGAATAGCATGATTTTGTCGACATGTAGGATGTTATCAAACTCCTTTGTTGCTTCTACTGATAGGTATAGATAGGTTTCTTTACCCTTTATGTCGGTTACTTTTATAGTTGTTATTTTTCCTCTGATTGTATCTTTTTTTTCTATTTCTGATATGATGCCCATTATTGTGAATGGGCATCCTTCTGGCAATATTTCTATATAATCAATATCGAAAGAAGTAAAATATTTGATCTTATTGTAATACTCTTTTATTGGGTTACTGGATAGGAATATTCCGATTGTTTCTTTTTCGTAAGCTAGTATTGTGTTTTTATTGATTGTTTCTTCTTCGGATATTAGTGTTTCTATTTTTGTTTTTTCTTCAGTAGTAGTATCTGATATAGTTAAAAACAAGTTATGTTGACCGATTTCATTTTCTTTCGACAAGTACGATATTGTTGTTATTATTTTTTCTAAACTGTTTAGTAATCTACCTCTATCTTGTATTAATGTATCTAGTGCTCCTGATTTTATAAGGGTTTCGTATGAGTTCTTTTTTAAGAAGTTTCGAGTTCTCTTGAAGAAGTCGTCTATTGATGTATATATTCCATTTTTCTCTCTTTCTTTTATTAATTCATCGACTGATGATTCTCCAAGTCCCTTTATTCCCATAAACCCATATCTTATACTTGGACCTTCTTCTATTGAGAAGAATTTACTGCTTTTATTTATATCTGGTGGAAGTATATTGATGTTCATTCTTTGTGCTTCTTGGATGTACTTTATCATTTTATCGAATTTCCCTATTTCAGAGTTTATTAGAGCAGTCATGTATTCTTCTGGATAATTTGCTTTAAGGTATGCTGTTTGGTATGTTATGATTGCATATGCAGCGCTGTGTGATTTATTGAAACCGTATTCTGCAAATTTTGCAATTGTTTCGAATAGTTCTTGGGAAAATTTCTCGTCGTATCCGTTTTTAACTGCACCTTCTACGAATAGGTTCCTCATCTGATCCATTATTTCTTTTTTCTTTTTGCCTATTGCTCTTCTTAAATTGTCCGCTTGTCCAAGTGTGAAATTACATATTTTTTGTGCTATTTTCATTATTTGCTCTTGGTATAGTATAACACCATAAGTTTCTTGTAATATATCCTCTAGATCTGGGTGAGGGTATTCAACCTTTTCTAATCCGTGTTTTCTGTTTATATATTGTTTATCCATTCCTGATCCTAGTGGTCCTGGCCTATAGAGAGCAAGTGCTGCTATTATGTCTTGGATATTAGAAGGTTTCATACTTTTTAGTAACTCTTTCATTCCATCAGACTCTACTTGAAATACTCCATCTGTTCTACCAGATGATAAAAGTGCGTAAGTTTTAGTATCGTCCAATGGTATGGATGATATATCTATTTCTATTCCCTTTGTTTTCTTTATAAGTGATACTGTATCTTGTATTACAGATAAATTTGATAATCCCAGTACATCCATCTTTAGAAATCCTAATTCTTCAAGATGTTGTGCAGGGATTTGGGTAGATATAGTTCCCTCTTTGGGATCTTTATATAATGCTATGTATTCGTGGATTGGCACGGATGATATCACTATTCCTGAAGCATGAATTGACGCATGCCTTACTATTCCTTCTAGTTTTTCGGACGTTTCTATCCACTCTTTTTCGATAGGATCTTTGTTTTCGTATATTTCTCTGATTTCGGATATTAAACTTTTTGCTTCCGATATTGTTTCAATGTTATTCATTGCTTTTGCTATAGTGTCTACTCTAGTCAAGGGTATTCCTAGTACTCTACCTACATCTCTTATTGCTGCT
>JBKBIJ010000213.1:0-2562 GCA_046299455.1 Brevinematia bacterium
CCATCTTTCTAACTATATCTGATAGATAGCTATTGGAACCAGAAGTATATATTGTAGGATAGGAGAAGATAAATAGAAACTTTTTTCCAGACAGAAAATTCTTAAGAAAGTTTATCTTTTGGTATACAACCTTCCTAAACTCTAAGCTCTTGCTTTTATTGGTTAGCATTAGTAAGTCAGAAATATTTTCCAACTGATAAAGTACGTCATCTATTGTATTAAATTCCAATACGAAAACTTTCATACTTCTAGAAAGCAGATAGTAGTTTTCAAGACTTCCTGATTTCAGCATGAATACAATATCCGGATTAAGGCTAATTATTCCTTCGATATCAAGGTCGAAAATTCCTCCTAACCTTCTTCTGTCGAGTTTACAATACCTTGTTACACCTATTATTCTGTCTTGTACACCAATGAAAGATAAAATCTCAGTTATACTCGGGGCAAGAGACACAATCCTACTGTAGTTACTTACTACAAAGTTAGATCCTAGAGAATCTCTTACTATTCTATGATCTATCCCTAAAGAATCAAAACAAAGTATGACAATAAAAGTTAAAACATAAATCAAAGTCTTAGGATAAAGGTTGTCCTTATTCATACTTCCAACCTCACAAGGAAATTAAAAATACAATCTCCTAAAGATACTTTTTTCTTCTAAAAACATCAGTATGGGGATTTTTTATCCTATCCAGGAAGAGTATACCATCCAAGTGATCTATTTCGTGCTGAAAAACAATTGCTTCCATTCCCTCGGTCTCAATTTCTATCTCTCTAAAATTTTTGTCAAATCCTCTGACTACTATCTTTCTACTTCTTTCGACGTTACCAGTATAATCAGGGATACTCATACATCCCTCTCTCACAATAACTTTGTCTTCCGAATAAACAATTACGGGGTTTATCATTACTATCAAGCCATGATTTACAGTGGTTTTTTTGTTACTTCTAGCATCTACTACTATTATTCTCTTATGGACTCCTACCTGCGGCGATGAGATTCCTATGCTTCCTGGAAAATTGTACATAGTTTCAATAAGGTCGTCTATGAACTTCAAAAGATCTTCTTCATTCTCCTTGTCTAATTCAACATTTTCTGACACAACCTTTAGTCTCTGGTCTGGTATTCTGAGTACCTTTAGAACCATCTTACATCTCCGCTTCTTCAAGTTCTTGGACGCTAACCTCAAGCTTCATGTCTTCACATATCTCTTTTATTTCCTCTCTGACAGGTTCAATTGATTCAATACTACTGGTATCAGCAGTTATAGACATCACATAAACTTTTTCTTCACCACTCTCTATTACATCTGTAAATAGGTCTACTATATTTATGCTGTTGTTGTAAAGGACTGTCGTTACTTTAAAGACTATTCCAGGTTTATCCGCACCATATATGTTCACCAAGAGAGCCTTTTTAGGAGTTTTCTGAGTTTCTTGATACTCGTAAGGATCGACTTCCCTTATATTTATATCTATATCCATTTCGTACTCAACTCTTTTTAGCTCCCTTCTCAATTGATGATAATTTTCATCCTTAGGCAAAGAAAAAATGAGTATTATTGAAAATTCACCTTGTAGTAAGGACATTCTCGATCCCTCAATACTACATCCCATCTTGAAAAGTACCTCAGAAACTTTGGAAACTATGCCAGGTTTATCCTTACCCATGCATGTCAAAACAAGTTTTTTCATATGATGATATTATAAGAAAACTTACAACCTTTTCAAACAAGTTACGTTTATGGTACTCTTATTTAACAAATTCTAAAGAATTATAGCCTGTCTTGGAGAGATGGAACTTAGGAGCAACTACAAATTTCAAAATAGTTTTATACTCTAAGGGTAATTCAACTTCCTAGACTTCTTTTTCTTCATATTTTCCTAAAGTTTCTTCAGATAGGACATCTTACATCACTTCTGTTTTTCACGACTTCTAAAAAAATAACTTCTAAAAAGTGGTAATTCTTTGAAGGAGTAGACCTTAACAATCTTCTATAAATCTGAAAAATACTATACCTAGAACCAAATAGTTCTCTGCAAGTTTATCTTGTCTATCTAAGAATTCTTTGTGTTAACGTGAGAAGTATAGCTAAAGACTATATCTTTAAAACACTTTTCACCTAAGTGATGATATGCTGAAATTCCGATTCCTTTGAACGGTTTTTTATTCTTTTCTACAACCTATCTAGGCAGTTTGTGCTCTATTCCATAACTTCTAAAGAAAGTTAGTTTCTTGGAAGGGTGGATCTTTTTAAGGGTTTAGATAACCTCTTAAACATTTTTTGAACACCTTCAAGTGAAAAGTAACATTTTTGAGACACCTATTCCTCCAACTAGGGAAATATTGAACTGCTATCTTCATAAATTCTAAAGAGAGATAATTTTTTGAATTGATTCTACTAGGAGTTTTCTGTAAACCTAGAGTACCTATTTTTAATTACGATCTATTGTATAGGTACTCTTAAGCGCTTGTGTTAAGGGTCTAAGTTCTTAGTTTTATTTTTTACCTACCTTTTCCAGGGGATTCAGGGAAAAGTTATTATCCTAACTGGAAGGACA
>JBKBIJ010000214.1:0-2549 GCA_046299455.1 Brevinematia bacterium
CTATTTTTTTGCTTTTTTTGCAATTTTTACATAGAGTTCTTACCAATCTTTGATTTATAACTCCGATGAGTGAAGAGAAAAGGTATTCTTGGTTAACGTTCATTTCTTTCATTCTAGTTATGGTTGATATGGCATCATTAGCGTGAATTGTTGTTAATACTAAGTGTCCAGTTAGTGATGCTTGAATAGCTATTCTTAGAGTTTCTTCATCTCTTATTTCTCCAACCAATATTATATCAGGATCTTGACGAAGAATATATTTAAGAGCGTTATCAAAAGTCAATCCTACTTTTTCGTTAACTTGTACCTGCGTAATATTTTCAAGTTCATACTCTATTGGATCCTCTATGGTTACAATATTTTTAGATTCCAGGTTTAGTTCTTTAAGCATGGAAAATAGGGTAGTGGTTTTACCTGCTCCTGTGGGCCCAGAGACAACCACAAAACCATAAGGTTTACTAATTATTTGATAAATTTTTTTTACATTATCTTCGTTAAACCCTAGTTTTGATATATCAAGGATAGTTTGCTTTTTATCGAGTATTCTTATTACAACTTTTTCTCCATATTTTGAGGGTAGGGTGGATATTCTGAGGTCATATTCTGAATTTCTTGTTTTTACGGTCAAGTGCCCATCTTGAGGTAATCTGTGCTCTGTTATGTCCAAAGAGGCTATTATTTTTATTCTGCTTACCACTTCTGGGAGTTTTTCTATAGGAAATTCCAAACCTTTATAAAGTACTCCGTCTACTCTGTATCTTACCTTAACATTTTTTAAAGTAGGTTCTATGTGGATATCCGTGGATCTGTAAGTTATTGCTTGTTTGAAGATAGTTTCCACAAGTTTTATTATTCCAGGTTGTGATTCAGTCTCATCCAAATTGATTATGGATATTATTTCCTCAGCTTCAGAAGGAACTTCGGTTTTTATTTCCTGTAATACTTCTTTTACAGTTATTTTATTTTCAAGTTCTTGGAATATTTTTTCAAACCCTGTTTTAGAAATGACAGTGATTTCTATATTTATGGTATTTAGGTATTCTCTTGCTACATTTATTGCTTCATTATCAAGAGGATCAACCATTCCGATTTGTACTATAGAGTATTCATCTTTTTTTATAGGGATGAATTTGTATTGATAGATAACTTTAGAAGGAATTTTAAGAAGAAGATCTTCATCTACTTCAGTGTTAAGAATATCTACGTAAGGAATATTTAGAGATTCTGCTAAAGCTTTTGCTAAATCTTCTTCGGTTATGAACCCTACTTCTACCAATATTTCTCCAATTCTTTTGTTTGGATACTTAGTTTTTTGGTATTCTAAAGCTTGTTGAATTTGCTCATTTGTAACTAACCCTTTTTCAAGTAAAACTTGCCCTATTAATTTTTTCTTTACATTTAGCATTTTCTAATTTTATCTATAAACCACGGTTATTCTTATAGTGTTACCTTGATCATCTATTCTGTCAAAATTATAGCCAGTTAGGGTATTAAATGGTGCTACGTTAGGGCTAAGTTTAAGAAGATTTATTCCAGAAGGTACAGTGAATTGTACTATGCCATTAAAAGGAGAATTCGTTTTGTAAACATAAAAAGAGCAGTATTTTTTTATAATGTTATATGCTCCCATTTGGAATAGATTTTTGTTTTCAAACCCGTCGTTATCCCCTTCATCAAATTTCAATATTCCTTTATCAGTAGAAATGTTGTTATTTGGCATTCTATCTATTTGATTTAAGTCTATATTGTTGAACCCAAAATGAGAATTATTATTAACATCAAGAATAAGTGCAGTATTAAATATTTCTAAGGTCGCATTAAAATCTTCTTGGCCGTTTATATTTTCCACTATTTGTACTCCATTAGTGATTGAAGATTCTACAATATTTCCCCAAGCATTATTAAATCTTTGATCTAGAAGTTTTACAAATAGAAAAGATTTACCGTAATTTTCGAATGGAAATGGGGAAGTGACAATAAGAGGTGTAGTATCAGGGTTTCTAAAAAAACTTCTTATACTATTCATTCTTACATCATTGGAATTTGGGTTTGGATTAAAATAACCGCATAGTTCCTCGGCATAGGTTGCTATTCCTTCTTCTATCCAAGCATCTTTGTTACCTACCAAAGAAGAATGGTAAGATAGTAAATGTGTAAACTCGTGGGCTAATGTTGCATCCGCTTCAGTATATGTACCGTAATTATAATTGTTATTAAAAGCAATGGTATTTATGTTTACTCTTTGTGGGTCTTCAAAAGCCCAAAAGTATCCCAATATATTGTTACCCATATTGCTTGTTATAAGTATGTCCACATAAAAAGGTGGAGTGTAATTCAATCTTAAAGTTAGAGTGTTGTAAGCTGTTATGAATCTTGTAGCAAGTTGATTAACATGGGTTTGATTTATTGAATTGTTCTAGTCTACATTCGATACCCATATTGCAAATTTGGGGTTATCATTTACGTATCTACAGGTAGAAGAATTGTTTGAAAAATTTCTTGTATCACCAACATTTGGTCTAGTTGAAGAATAAAGGATATTTTGGTTA
>JBKBIJ010000215.1:0-2531 GCA_046299455.1 Brevinematia bacterium
ATCATCGTTAAGCTTTCTTATCTCTTCGTTAATTGATTTGCTTATGTTTATGTTGTTACTGTTGTTCACTATCATTTTTGACCTCCACTATTACTAGTTTCGTTAAGTTTTTGTTTGTTTTTAGCTTTTTTTGCTTGTATTACATTTAGATCAACTCCTAACTTTTTTACGTTTCTAAGGGAGGATGGTGCTTTGTTTAGTGGTGGGGGTTTTTGGGTAGCTTTGTGTTTTTTTTTCTAAACAAACAAGTTAACATAATTTTAAAAAGAAAAAGTCCGACCTTTTTATTATACATCTAGGAGTGAGTTGCACTAAAACCCTTTACTATTCAAAGTCGTTTAAAAATATATTAACTTCTAGAGAGTATTAATTTTTTGGAGTAAAAAGCTTTTTATGAAGTTATATAATATTCTTATGTATTTTTCAACTTCCTTCTGATCCATTTTTACTAAAGTTTATTCATAGAACATCTCTTAGGGTGTGTTATTGTGATACAACTTCCAGAGAAAAGTAGTTTTTCGAAGTAACATTTTTTTCTAAGGAGGTATTCAACTTATTGAGGAATATTTTTGAATACCTTTAGACATGAACAAAGATAAAACTACTATTCATTTGTACAATCCTTTAGATTTTATATAATCTTCGAGTATTATTTTAGCAGAAACAGAATCAATATTTTTAACACCAGCATCTTGAGCTATTCTTGTAGTAAATCTTTCATCAAACGTTTCTACTTCAACATTAACTTCCTTTTTGAGATTACTACAAAAATCTTCAATGTATCCTTGAATTTTACTTCTAGTAGAATTAAAGTTCAATGGTAAACCTACAACGATTTTATCAATTTTATCTTTAATAACAATATCAATTATTTTTTTAATAGCCACAACTTTATCATTAGCGAAAATAGACTCTCTAGGAAACACTATCCCTACATTAGTGTCACAAAAAGCCACACCTATTCTCTTGGTTCCAACATCAAGTCCTAGCAATCGCATCGAAAAACTCCACAAAAAAATTTGTAATAACAAACTTAGGGTTTATATTGAAAGTATAAACTTTCCGGTACCCATCGTCCAAAATAGACTGAAGTTTATAAAGTTTACTAACCGTAAGGCTACCTAACATCTCTTTTGGAAATTTAGACAAAATATCCTTATCAATACGAATATCCATACCAGCAAATCTAGCTCTGAATTCTAGCATAGAGTTAATAATCTTACTGACCAACTCAAAAAACTTCTCAACAAGAACATAACTTTCAACCATCTTTTCAACAAAATCCATAGCAAAATCTAAATCACGCGAAATCATAACTTTCAAAACATTACTAAAAAATTCACCGCTTATATCGTAAACATTTTCAAGCATTAAATCATAAAAGGAATAATAAGAATCTACATCCAAATTCAAAATCCCATCAAAATAACTTTTCAATTCCTGCCCCTTAATTTTCAAAAACGAAACTCTAAAAACTCTAGATTTTATTGTGGGTAAGACATTGTTGTAATTAGAAGTAGTAAGAATAAAAAACACACCTTTAGGAGGTTCTTCAAGGATCTTAAGAAAAGCATTCTGGGCTTCAACAGTAGCTTTATCAAAATCAGATATAACAACGAACTTATAACCAGATAACGAAGCCCTAGTTGCAAACTTTATAATTTCCCTTATAACATCTATACCTATGCTCTCAATTCTAGAGAGCTTCTTAGTAACCACTTCAAGACAATAAAATAACTTTTCAAAATCACTCTTATCTAAAGTTTTAGATTTTCTAATACTATCAAGATAAAGAATCAAATCAGAAGCAACTCCTTCATCATCAGAAAAACTTCTGTTAGCAATACAAAAACCCACAAACCTAACAAACAAATCATTCAAATATCTATTATTCAAAACAAAATCAAAATTCTTCTCGAAAAATTTGTAATATAAATCGTAATAATAAGGTCCAGCAACAAAAATATCACTATGGTTAAACGGAATATAAGATGGATAATCCTCCAAAAACTTACTTATTATAATTTCTGAAGAAAAGAGTTTAAATACCCCTTTGGGCCCAACAAACATAACACCTGCGTTCTCTTTATCTTCAAAGGCAGAAAGAATTATTTTTTCAGTAGATACATTATACACCATCAAAAAATACTAAAAAAAGGAAGTACAGAAATCTTATGCAAAATCTCTTTAGGCAAAAATACAAGAGCAAGAGCTACAGCAAAAATTATCACAACAAAAATTACTCCAATAAACTCAGGGCTGAAAAGAACATCCTTTAAAAAATCTCTCTTCTTATACCTATACCTCATAAGCAACTCACTGATAACTTATTAAGCTTCCCTGCTTTCAAACACTTAGTGCATATATTAACATACTTAACAACACCATTGACAATAGCTTTCTTCCTCTGTATATTGGCTTTCCAAAGCCTTCTAGTTTTTTTGTTCGAATGGCTAACATTATGACCAAAAACTGTTCCTTTTTCACAAAACCAACATCTAGCCATCATTACCCCCTACTAAAAAACATTA
>JBKBIJ010000216.1:0-2496 GCA_046299455.1 Brevinematia bacterium
CCTCAGGCAAAAGGAAGGATAGACAGGAAATTTAGGTTTTTTCAGGATAGACTGGTAAAGGAGATGAGGCTTAGGAAGATAAAGAATTACGAAGAAGCGAACAGATTTTTAAGGGAGAACTTTTTACCTTATCAACATTCAATTGCTCTGATACTAATCCTGATTGCCATCACTACTTTCCCAAAGGTAGTTTTTATCGTTCTAGTATGCTCCATTTTTGTACTCCTTATTCCTTCCTACATTGATAGCATTTTATCTTTTGTCGTCTCAATTATCCTATTTTTAGAACTACACTGGGAAAGCTATCAAATTTCTTTAATACCTCTTTTTTTTGAAGATATTGTATTGTTTTATTTTCGTCAGGTATGATTTTTGAAATTTCGATGATTTCTATATTGATTCTTAACTCGGAATATTAACTCAAGTGTCTTATCTTACCCAATCACCTAATTTTCTGTTGATAGTAAGTTTCACCTTTCTAAGAGTTTAATTTTCGTTTCATACATCTAGAAGTTATTTAAACTACTAAAGTGTAGGCTTAGGGTATTGTAATTCATTTTCTTTTTGTTTACTAGGTTTATTCTTTTATGTATTTTGCTTTTAGAGTGCTTAGATACTGGGTGTGCCAAAAGTATAATTTCTAAGCTTCTTTTTAGTGAGTTTATTATTACAACTTGTTTATAAAAGTACTTTTATAACCAAAACTTCACTGTTAGTACAAAGAATTACTACCTATATCTACAAAATTTCCAAAAAGTTTCTAAGGATACTATTTGAGTCACTATTCCAACAAATTACATTTTTTAGGAGTATATCAAAAGTATTATCTTTTAAAATTGTTTGAAGACATTGATAAGAAATTAGATGATCACTTAAGAATGAATGAAGCATTATTTTTAGGATTTATAAGAAATTTCTAGTGTAACTACGGCAAGAAAATTTCATTTCTTTAGGAGTTTATGTAGTGCGAAAGTATACAACAAAGTGATGTATCTTAATAGGTTTTAAGAAAAACAAGTTGGAGAAAGAATCTCATAGTTAGAATTCTTTTTAGAGATTGACGTATATGTTCGTTTTTATTATATTTTTATAGGAACTTTTTTTATTTCTCAGGGGGTGTATTATGAAAGTAAAACCATTAGGCGATAGGTTGCTTGTTAAAGTTCTTCAAGTTGAAGAAAAGACTAAGGGTGGTATTTATATACCACAAACAGCTCAGGAGAAGACTCAACAAGGTATAGTTGAACAAATAGGTGATTCTGATGCTATCAAGGTTAAAGTTGGTCAAAAGGTAATATATGACAAGTATGCAGGAACTCAAATAAAGATTGATGATGTTGAGTATCTAATTCTAAAGAATGATGATGTTTTGGCAGTTGTAGAAGATTAGTTTGGGGTGTTTATTTATTTTTTACCCTCAGGGGATTATTCTTCTGGGGGTTGTATTTCTTTTATTGTTTCCTCCCATATCTTATAAAGCTTTTTTATTTTTTCTTTAATGTCTGGTGCTTGAGTTATTTCAGTTACAAGACAAATACATTTAGCTCCTTTCCTTATTACATCTTTAATGTTATTTTCCTTTATTCCCCCTATTGCTACTACTGGTACAGTTGAGTTTTTTAAAGCAAACTCTAGATAATTAAGCCCAACAGGTGGTATAACATCTTCTTTAGTGTGAGTTTCGAATATAGGACCAGCTCCTATATAATCTACTCCTTTATTTATGGTTTCTAACATTTGATTTGGCCAGTGGGTTGATCCACCAATTATGAATTCGTTACCAACTAATTTTCTTACTTCTTCAATAGGATAATCTTCATGGCCAAGGTGAACTCCATCAGCTTCTATCATCATTGCCAAGTCAACATAATCATTAATTATTAGTATTGCTCCATAGTCTTGGGTCATTTTTCTTATTTCTTTTGCTTCTTTATATCTATATAGACCTTTTTTCTTTTTTTCTCTGTACTGAATTATTTTTATGCCTGCTGATAACATTTCTTTTACTACTTCAATATTACTTCTACCGTTCGAATATTCTTCTGCAGTTATACAGTATATATTGTTGCTTAAAAAAAGTTTCATCTTCTCTTCTTTCTTCATACCGTTAGTAGTATGATTTAATATAATACTCCTTGTAAAGTTTTTTGGTAGACTATGTCAAAAATTCCATTGTCCTAAACCTCATTCTCTTTTCTATTCTCATTGAAACCTATTAAAGATAGGATAATCTTATGCTACTTCTTTTCCCTAAATTCGATATTTGTACATATTTTGAGAGGTCATCTAACTTTCCTGGATGGATTATGAATACTTTCCCTTTTCATGTTCTTAAATAACGATAGATACTACAACTGCTTTTCCCAATAGTTCCTACTATTTTTTATTGTTTTTTCTCTATATATTGTAATATACCTAAAAGTCTTTCTTTAACTTTTGGATCTTTTCCCTTGTGATATTTCCTTTAATTTAGTTTTTCTTCATATGCTCAACTAC
>JBKBIJ010000217.1:0-2439 GCA_046299455.1 Brevinematia bacterium
CCCATTATTGTAACTGGTTTTAGGTTATTGACGATGACTATGTCTTTACCAACGACTTCTTCTGGCTGGTAGTATTCACCTATTCCTGCTATTATTTGTTTCTCCGTTCCGCCGACATCAACTATAAGTTTTAAAAGCTTTTTAGACTTAGGTAGCTTATGAGCTTCTTTGACTCTTGCTACTCTTAAGTCAATTTTCTTAAAGTAATCAATATCTATAAATTCATCACCTTCTGTTTCTATTTTTTCTTTTTGTGCTGATAGCTTTAACTTTTGAATTTGGTTATCGATAATTTCATCTGGTATTTTGGTGAATAGAGGTTCAATATCATTTGATATCTTTGAGTCTGTTTTTACAGTGATTTTACCTATTTGATCCCAGTTGATGCTTTTGACAAAATCTTCTTGGTATCCTAGCATTTTTAGTATTTTTTGAGAGGAATTTGGCATAAAAGGATACATGGCTAAACCTAAGGTGAATATTATTTGGATTGCAATAAACAGCTTTGTATTGAATTCTTCCGTTCCTGGCTTCAAATTCCATATTTTTACTTCGTCTACATACTTGTTACCTAAAAATGCTATTTCTCTTAGATACTTTATTGCTTGTCTGAACTCAAAATTTTCCAGGAGATCTCCAATAGTTTGGGGTATTTCTTCTACGTTCTTGAGAATATTTTGATCGAATGGGGTTAATAAAGACATATTAGGAGTAGGTATAATACCATTGTTTTTGGCATTTACAAACTTCAAAACTCTTGATACTAAGTTACCGAAAGCATTTGCTAATTCTTCATTGACTTTTTCTTGGAACTCTTTCCAGTAAAAATTTGCATCTTTTGTTTCTGGCATGTTGAGGCATAGGTAATATCTTATTGAATCTGGGTTGAATTCTTTGACGATTTCGTCAACCCATATAGCCCAATTCCTAGAAGTTGATATTTTTTCGCCTTCTAAATTCATAAACTCGTTTGCAGGAATGTTGTAGGGTAGAATCCAATCACCGTTTTGGGCCATAAGTGTAGCAGGCCAAATTATAGCATGGAAAGGTATGTTATCTTTTCCTATAAAGTGTATGAGTTTGGTTTCTGGATTGAGCCAGTACTCTTTCCATTTTTCAGGTTGGCCGATTCTTTGGGCCCATTCTACAGTTGAAGATATATACCCTATAGGTGCTTCAAACCAAACGTACATAACCTTACCTTGAGCACCTTCAATAGGTATAGGAATACCCCAGCTTAGATCTCTAGATATAGGTCTATCTTTTAATCCTTCTTTTATCCACGACAAAGCAAAGTCCCTAACGTTGGGTTTCCAGTTTTTCTTTGAATTAAGGTATTCCTTAAGTTTTTCTTCAAATTTAGCTAAAGTAAAGTACCAATGTTTTGTTAGTTTGATCACTGGCGTCGATCCACAAATAGCACATTTGGGGTCTATAAGATCAGTAGGATCTAATGTTGTTCCACACTTTTCGCATTGATCTCCTTTAGCATTCTCATATCCACATTTAGGACATTTACCATTTATATATCTATCCGGTAAAAACATTTTGTCATTTTCACAATAAAATTGCTCTTGTTCTTTGACAACAGTATACCCATTCTTCACAACATTCAGGAAAAATTCTTGCGAGATCTTAAAATGTATTTCTCTGTGAGTACCAGAAAAATTGTCAAATTCTATATAGAGTTTTTTGAAACTTTCTTTTATTATCTCGTGGTACTTTTTTACGACTTCCTCTGGAGTAACATTTTCTTGCATAGCCCTTATGGTTATGGGAACACCGTGCTCATCTGTACCGCAAATGAAAATAGCATCGTTCCCTTTCATCTTAATGTATCTGTAGTATATATCTGCAGGTAGATATGCTCCAGCTATATGTCCAATATGTATTGGACCATTCGCATACGGAAGAGCAGCAGTTATGAGATATCTTCCCATTTTTACCTCCTAAAAAATATTATAATGATGAAACTATTATTTTTACACATTTAAAAAAGGATATATTAAAAATCTAACTTACTAATTTTCTTTCTTTTAACACATTTTCCCTAAAATCTATTTTAATAACCTTCCTTATCTTCTGCTTACTCTTGCGTTGAAGGTAAGAAAGTTTGTTATACTCAACATAACTCACCTCTACGATACCGTGTACCCTTTGCATATTTATCTTCCCTCAATACCTTCCTCTATACCTTTCTCCCTAAGTTAGATCAAAAATCCCTTTAATCCCCCGGTACGTCTGTATACGCTTACTAAATTTATTAGTGATTTTAGTTTCATAACAAACACTACTTCCTTACTGTGAACATCTTCATTTCTCTAAAAGTTTTTAACTCTTAATGGTAGTAGCTTAATACATCATTAATTTTTTCTCTCTTGAAGTTGTCAAAAAGTACAAACATATTTTTCTATAACTTATCCTCTGCTAAAGGAAATA
>JBKBIJ010000218.1:0-2420 GCA_046299455.1 Brevinematia bacterium
CTAAAGGGGTGAAGGTATTAATAGAATTACTAATATTTATGAAAGCGTGTTTCAAAAGTTAATAGAAATACTATAATTCGCTTAAGTATTATGAAAAGTGTATCATTAGCTTCTTTTAATGACTTTTTTCTATGGTATTTATGTTTCATAATTTCTGAAGAAAAGTAGTTTCTTAAGGTGATGCAATTAGAATTCTCTTCAAATTTGGCGCTTCTATGTGAGAATTATCTGCAATTAATAGGGAGATTGTTTACAAACTAGATTTTTGAAAAATTTTTTTAACAACTGAGTCTGTATTGAAAATGAAATTTCTTGAGACTATTTTCTTCATGTTTCTCCTACAAATTGAACTTATTTGAATAGTTGGTATTTCTGTTTCTTTAAGTTCTAAAGATAGTTTTTTGAGTATGAGCTTTTTTGAAGATTTATCCAATTTCTTAGATACAATTTTGAGCATACTTAAATAGAAGAGTAATATTTTTGAAACCTATATTATATGGTAATGTTTTTCCCTCCTTGATGTGTTCTAAGCCTTCATTTGCGATTGATTGGGGAGGCAAAACTATAAAGAATCCTTTTATCAAGTTTAACGCATTGGGAATTATTGGTGATCTTGTTTTTTTTGAGAGGCTTTTGCACAATAATCCCTATTTTGATTGTGTTGGTATTCTAGATATCGCTAATGAAAATTCTTTTTCTCACTTCTTTTCTGAGTTATCAAGTGGTGAAAGGAAAAGAAAAGTTGATTCCTACATTAAGAAACTATATAATATCTCTCTTCCTTCTTTTGGAGATCTATAAGAAACTATATAATATCTCTCTTCCTTCTTTTGGAGATCTATTGAATTACTTATGTTTGTAGGATTGGGGGTATGTATGGGAAATTTAGGAAATGATAAACTGTACAAAGGAAAGAATGTTATAATGAGAGTGTTTCTCTTTCAGGTGTGGTGTGTGTTTTTTCTATTTCTTTTGCCTTCTCTTTATGGTATTAAGGTGAATGAGATTAGAGTTTTTGGAAATGAGCACACAAAAAGAGAAACTATTCTTCAGATATCTTCCGAGTTTTTGAATGAAAAGGACTGGGAGGAAAAAGAACTTGAGATGCTTGCAAGGAGGGTGGAGGAAAGGCTAATAAATACAACTTGGTTTTACTCAGCTCAGGTAAGTATTGTTCCGTCTAAGCGAGGTGAGGAATATAGAAATGTTATTATAGAAGTAACAGAAGGGTTTCTCCTTAGGTTTGATGGAGGATATGCTTATGGTATGTTTGGGATGGACAATATAGGTGGAAGTGGTGAGAAACTTTTGGTCTACCTTGGATATAACAGACAAGGAGTTTCATTTTTGTTAAACCCCTTCTTATACTATTTCTTTGTAGGTGGAAGGATTGGTAATTTTAATGACAGCTATTACTCTTCTTCTTTTGAAAAAATTGATGTACAAAAGGTAGGAGTAAACCTTGAAGGAGGGTATAGGTTTTCTTGGGATAGCAAATTGGCGTTATCTGGAGGATACGAATGGGTGTTGGATAGCAAATATCAGTTTATTTTTCATAACTATTTCATAAGGTTACAACATATTATAGATACTCGTGATAATATATTTTCTGCGTTTAGAGGGTATCGTGTTTCTATTGGGTATGATGTTTTGCGGTTCCAATATCCTGTTTTTGGTGTTGATGCTAGGATTTTTATTCCTATTTATGAGAGTGCACGGTTAGCTTTTAGAGGTAGTGTGGAAGAAGGTAGAGATCTTCCTCAAGAGTATAAAAGACATCTGGGTGGTATTGATGGAATTAGATCAGACGGAAAAGAAGGGCGTTTAGGAAATGTCAAGATTCAACTGAGTATGGAAGGACGTATAGAACTTTTTAGGACATCACTTTTGGGGCTTTTTAATATTTCTTTTGAGTTGGCAGGGTTTTGGGATGTAGGAAAATGTTTTGAGAATGTTTCTGAAATTTATTTTGTTTCTTTCTCAGATTATGTTCAAGGTTTTGGGGGAGGAATTAGGGTATATTTTCTTGAACCTGTTTTTCTGACTTTGCGGTTTGAGGTTGGTTTTGATAAAACTGGTGTATGGAAGGTATTTCTTGACATGAATGAACCGTTTTAGAGAAAATATAGTAAGGAGGAGGGAGTTATGAAGAAAATGGTAGTTTGCTTTTTCTTAGCGATTATGGGAGGAAGTTTTTTGTATTCCTTAACACCTAATGAGATGGTAAAGAAAGCTGATGTATGGCGTGCTCCTGCTTCTTCTTTCAAAGCAGAAATGAAGGTAGTAGCGTATAAAAACGAAGCAAAAGTAGAAGAAGTAGAACTTACAGCGTATGTAAGAGATATAAATTCTTCTATGGCTGAATTTACATCTCCAGCTAGTTGGAAAGGTAAGAAAATGCTTATGCTTAACGATGACAT
>JBKBIJ010000219.1:0-2417 GCA_046299455.1 Brevinematia bacterium
AAAATATTGGGTTCAATACCATATTCCCTACAAATACTAACCATCATATCAATTACAACAACATCCTCAGCACTAAAACTAGAAGAAAAAACCACCTTCTCTCTAAACTCCTTAATCGCCCACCTAATCACTTCTTCAGCACTAAACTCCTCAAAATCATCTTTCATATAACCCTCAACTTTTTAAAAAATTTTATATTAAAAAATTACACTTTTTCAACTTTTTACAAAAAATATAATCAAAAAACATATTACATCAACAATTTCTGGAGAGCATCTCAAAAATAAACACCAACGTCTTATTCTCAATATATCTAATATAATATCAAAGTATACTGAAATAAAGAGGTTAGAAAAGCGGTTGTTATTACAAGGTATGAGTTTTTATTAGAAAGCTATAGTTAAATAATAATTGTCAAGATACAAAGAGAAATTTTATTAGTAGTATGTATAAATTTTTGAAAACCCAAACAGAAATCGATTATTATTGGATAGGAAAAGAATATGATGATGAAGCTAAGTAATGCTAAGAAAGGTAACAAGGGACGAATAGTCAAAATAGATGGAGACAAAGAATTTAAAAAAAAGGTTAATGTTATGGGAATTTTGGAAGGAGAAGAATTTTCTGTAAGCGAAGTTTTTCCAATGGGTTCACCCATAATTATAAACATTAGGAACTCGAAAATAGCATTAAGAAAAGATGAAGCAGAAAGACTAACTGTAGATATATTTTAGAAATGTTTCCATCCTTTATATTCTTCTGGCTCTATTTTTTTATCGAAATAATAAATTTCTAATTTCCTGGAGTTCGTTATTTCTCCTATTTTAGTTATTTTAACACTAAGTTCTTTGGAGATATTGTAAACTTCTTGTTCGTATGGAGGCGGAACAGTAAAAATGAGTTCATAATCTTCACCACCTGCAAGAGGGTATTTAAAAAATTCTGCAAGAGTACCATAAATTTTTTGTCTTGAAATGTAGATACTGTATTGTTGGCTAGTAGGTATACTTTCAAGGTGTACTACTCCACCAACACCGGAAGATTCCAATATATGCTCAAGATCTTGGATAAGACCATCACTTACATCTATACACGAAGTTGAAAAATCCAAAATCCTTAGCCCTAACTCTATTCTAGGTATAGGACAAACATGTCTAGAAACCAAATAACTTTCAACATCACTCAAAAACACACCTTTACCTTTTTTAACCAATATTTCAAGCCCTAAAGAAGAATCACCAACAAACCCACTTACAAAAATTAGATCACCCTCTTTAGCACCACTTCTCTTTAGTATTTTACCATTACTTTTACCAAACAACGTTACGGATATTGTGAAGTCTCTACCTCTAGAAACATTACCTCCACCAATGTAAACATTATATTTAGAAAAAATGTCAACCATCCCCCTATAGACATCTAAGACAAAATCCAATTCGAAAAACGGTGGTAGGATAATTGAGGTCAAGGCATACAAAGGCAGTGCACCCATTGAAGCAATGTCACTTAGATTTGAAACTGCCGATTTTACACCAATATCGTAAGGTAGGAATTTTTCAGTTAAAAAGTGTACCCCATCAACCATTGTATCTGTTGTTACAACAGCATCACCATTAAAGCTAAACACAAAACAATCATCACCATTAGGAATAACAACGTCTTTTGGAATAACATCACTATCTGTAATTTCCCTTATATATTTTATAAGCTCAAACTCATTTACCCTCATTCTTACTCCTTTATGAAATAGTTTTTAAGCTGGCCAATACCTTCTATTTCTACTACTATTTCATCACCATTCTTCATTTCACCAACGCCAGGTGGTGTACCGGTTGCAATTATATCACCAGGTAACAAAGTCATGATCTTTGATACAAAACTAATAATTTCATTGACACCAAATATCATATTAGCAGTTGTTGAATTCTGTCTAAGTTCTCCATTTAAGTAAGCTCTAACCTTTAGATTTCTCCAATCAAGATCAGTCTCGATCCACGGCCCTATTGGACAAAAAGTATCAAAGGATTTTGCTCTTGTCCACTGCCCATCCTTTTTCTGGAAGTTTCTTTCAGTAACATCATTCAAACAAGTATAACCCAAAACATAATCCTCAGCTTCCTTGGGTGAAACATTTTTACAGACCTTTGAAATAACAACAGCTAGTTCAGCCTCAAAATCAACCCTAGTACAAAAACTAGGTGCTATTATAGCACTATTGGGTCCCGTAACCGAAGTTGTCGGCTTAAGAAATATTATCGGTTCATCAGGTATATCCATTTTTAATTCCTCAGCATGGTCACGATAATTCAAACCTACGCAAACAACTTTACTAGGTAAAACAGGTGGTAGAATGTTAACCTCTTCTAACTTGAAACTCTTATCATCAAGCTCAAAATCACCAAAAACACTACCCTTAA
>JBKBIJ010000220.1:0-2412 GCA_046299455.1 Brevinematia bacterium
CTAGAGAAAGTTAATTTCCTTTAGTAAGAGAACATTTTTAAGGGTGAGTTATTCCCCAAGATATATTCCTAACACTTTTAAGTGTGAAAGTAACATTTTTGAACTGTTCTCTCCTTTACAACTAGGAGGAAATAGTTATCAAAATTACACCTAAAATGTGAAACTGTGTCGAAAATTAAGTTTTTTAAGATTCTTCTTATTAAGTAGTATTTTGTTCTACAACTTCTAAAGAAAAGTAGTTTCTTTGAGAAAAAAGCTTATTTTAAAAAATTTTAGAAGTTTGGGTAAGAAATTTTGAGTAAGAGGTAAGTTCATATTTTCATTTCTATGTAATCTTACCTTTTAGTGGGTGTAGTAATTAGAGGCTTTTTGAATATGGTAAGAATTTCAAGTTTTTTAGGATTTATTTAAAAGATAAATTGATAGAGGTAATTTGTGTGTAGTTTTAGAGAAGATTTGTATTCTTTTTTAGTTTATGTTTTATTTCTTGCTATTTTGGTGTTTAGAAGTTATTTTCTTAAAGTGTATTTTGGGCTAGTGGGTTAGTATAATAGTTTTGTGAAAATTTTAAAGGTCTATATTGTTGTGTTTTTTGTTTTGTATAATGTTTCTGGATTTTCTAGTACTAATTACGTTTCACTTTTTCTTGAAGGAAAGATTTCCCTTCAGTCTTTGGTTTCTGAATTTACTTATAAAGGCAAGTATGAAGAGTTGCTCAATATTTTGGATAGAATTTTGGAGAGAACTAATATGTATGAAGTTAGATTTGAGAAAGTTAAGATAGGTTATTCGTTAGGGAAAAATATTTTAGAAGAATTTTATTTAATTATTAATACAAACGTTTTTGATAGAATTATTTTTTACAGTGCTATTTTTTTTGATAAAAGGTTTTTAGATGATTTCTCTTCATTTGTTTTAGATAGAAATATTAGTGATTTTTGGGTTATTAACAATCTTTTTAGGTTGTGCTCTTTAAAAAATTACTTTACTCCTATTGTTGGAATAGTTGTAGGGATGCGTATTACGAATGGTACATTAATTTCTGAATTAATTGATAAGCTTTATTCTTTTTTTATGTATAGTGATATAACTAATATCTTTTACTCTCTTAGAGAGATTTATACATTTAGTGAAGAAGATCTCTTGCTGGTTGGTAGATCTTTGGGTGAATTGGGGGATGAGGAGTGTTTAAAGATTTTTTCAAAAAATAACCGATCATTTGTTCCTTTTAGAATAGAGTTTTTGATAAGGTTTGGGTATATTGATGAAGGTATTTCGGAGGCAAAAGTTGGTTTTTTAACACCAAGGCTTGCTAAATACTTGTTTATAGCTTTTTTGAATTTAGGTGATTACGAAGAAGCTAGAATGGTTTTAAATTATATCAATATCGAAAGTTTTAAGTTGTATTTTAGTTATGTCTTAGATTTACTTATGGGAAGGAATTTGTTGCAAGTAGAGGAGAAATTGAAGAATTTACTCAAGAATCCAGGCATAGATCTTGATGTTAAAAACCAGGTTGGATTTTTGTTGTGGATTATTAATACCTCGAATGACAAGAAAACTATGGAAGAAGAAGTTATTATGTCGCTTAATTATTTTAATGGTATTAAAAATCATAAATATAGTTCTATCAGAATTTTAGAAAAACTTAAAGCTATCAAATCTCTTGATTCAGAGATGAATAGATAGTGTTTTAGTTTCCTATTTTTGTGAGATTTGTGGAGAATTTGTGTATACTTAGAAATTTTTGTAATTGGTTCCATATTTACTTTTATTGTGGTATTAATGTTAGTTCTTTAAAGTGATGTTTTTTAAGAAGTTTTCAGATGTATCCTGAAAGATTTTGAGTGTGAAATTAACATTTGATCTTATGTTACTTTTGTTACATAGACTTAATTATGATATTTTTACGCTTTTGATTGAGGTTGTTTTTGGTATTCAATTTTCCGAGTTTCTTTTTTCTCGTCCTTTTTTACAACTAAGTTATTAATTTTGTCTTATAGTTCCTAAAGGAAGGTAGTTTATTTGATCTATGGAACCTTTTTAAGGGGTATCCAATTCCTTAGATATATCTTTGAAAACCTTTAAATGTGGAAAGTAATACTACCTCTCACTTCGACATCTTTTCTTTATGGTATATTTTTCAAAACACCAGAGGAAAGTCGCTTCTTGGAGTGATAGTTACTTTTTAAGTGGTTATCAGACTCTTTTGGATATACTTTTGAACACTTTTGAGTAAGGAAGTAATATTTTTCTCATTTTACCAAAATAAAACCTAGAATACACTTTGTAAGAATGTGTCAGGAATAGGAATGTCTGTACTTCTAAACTGCGAAAATGTTTGAAGTTTGATAGTTTTCTACCTTTTAGCGGTTTATTTACTAGTGGAAAGTTATTTTTCAACTATCTATC
>JBKBIJ010000221.1:0-2380 GCA_046299455.1 Brevinematia bacterium
TGTGATAAGTCAGATAAAGCTTTTTAATGCTGGAAGTGGTTGTAGGACTTTGACTTGTGTGCTTGTGTATGCATATGCTTATGCTATTGGATATAGATCTTATAGAAGGTTTGTTTGATGATACCTAATTTCTCACCCAACGTATAGTAAGGGATTATTTAAAGAATTGTTTTTTTAATATGTTTAAATTACTTTTTTGCTTAAGCGTTTCAAATTTAGTAGTAGTTTATAAATATTTAAGTTTGCATAGAATCTTAATTGTTTATAAAGGTTTTAGGGTTTTTAGTATACTTAGTGAGGAAGTAAGTGTAATAGTATTTTTGAAATACCATTTTTTGAGAATTAGGGTTTTTCAAAAATTTTACTTGAGGATATTTCGAAAATACTTTCCCATTTAAAGGTATAAGAAATACTGCTAAAAATTCTATAAACACTTAAAAAAAGAGTAATCACTCTAAGAAAATACTACTCTTAAAAAGTTATATAACAAGAGCATACCTTACTTAATAGTATGTATTATGTCTTATCCTCATTTATTTATTCTGTTACATATTTCCCGTTTTTGAATGTAGTATTTGTTTCAGAATTTATAGAGATTCCTATACTCTATCATTCTAGTAAGCTGTATTTATAAAAAAGTTACGGAGGTATAAGAGAAAGATGGTTAGTATAGTCCAGAACTGGAAGGTTTAACTTTTAGATAAGTACTTTTTATAATATTTCTGTTCAACAACTCATAAAAATGTAGTTTTTTGGAGTAATGGTTTTAAGAGTTTAAGCTCTTAGAAAAGTGATAATGAGCATTAGCGAGAACAACTAAAAAGTACTAAAGTTTAAAAATTTCTAAAGTTCCATAACAGAAGTCTTCTTAATGAGTTATAAGAATAAAAGTCTTAGGAAATTGGAATTTTGGTACAGTTTTCTGTTGAAACTTGAAAAGATTTTATGGTTATTGGTATAATTTTTGTAGTCAGGTTGGTTTGTGCGCCTGTAGCTCAATAGGATAGAGCGGTGGACTTCGAATCCAATGGTTGCGGGTTCAAGTCCCGCCAGGCGCGTGTTAGGTATGGGTCGTTAGCTCAGTTTGGTAGAGCAGCTGACTCTTAATCAGCGGGCCGCAGGTTCGAGTCCTGCACGACCCAAAAAGGGCAGATGGCGGAATTGGCAGACGCGCTAGACTTAGGATCTAGTGGGGTAACCCGTGGGGGTTCAAGTCCCCCTCTGCCCAAGCAACTTCATTACTAGGATATGTTCTTTGCTTTCTAACTCTTTCGTTTATTCAATTGGTGCCTTTATATCTATATGTTTTATATATCTTTTGTTTTTAAAGTGAGAAACTATTTCAAAAATATTGTTTTTCTAATTAAAGTTAAGAGTATTTCAAAAATAAACTCTGTATCTATACTTTTTCTACGAAAGTGTTCAAAAAATATCTTTCTATTTAAGAATTAAGAATGTTTAGAAATTTAACCGAAGAAAAATAATAGTTACCTTCCTCAGATCGTATCATCTTTCTTTCGTTTATCGATTTAGATTCCTTTTGATAGTTTGGCTATAGGTAATATGTATCTCTTAGCTTTGGAGTGGATAGGCTCGAAAGTTATACTTTTGAAATATTTCTGTGAATGGTGGATTTTTTTCTTTTAATAAGAGTAAAAAAATGTTTTTGCTTTTAAAGGTGAGTAATGCTTTTAGTTTTTTGTTATCTACCTGAGTGTATCTAAATAAAAATAAGTGTGTTTTGGTACAACTTCAACCAAGTTGTGTTTTTTATATCTTCTACTCCTAGAGTGTTTTAGTGAATAAGCAATTAGAGTTGGCTATATTTACTCAAGGTCTTAAGAAAAACACGAATTTATAATTCGTAAGGTATTATAACTGCCTTAGTTCTAAAATATAATGAATGAGGTTCTCTGAGAAGCTACATTACAAAATCGTACACCAAAATTTCTTTTGCTTTTAAATTGAGAAACTGTTTCAAAATTTGTAGGTGCTTCTAAGGTTCATCTCTCAAAGAGAAACTAATATGGATAGTAAGTACCAAAGGGAAATTAAGGGTATGCTTTTTTTAAATTATGATGATTGGGTTAGTACATACTATAGAATCAATAAATTGAAGAATTGATTATTCGAATAGAAAAGGGGAATAAGGGGAGAGAGTTCTCCCCTTTACATGTTAGTTTACTGGATTTTCTTTACAAATCCAAATTCTTTAAACAAGAAATCGTTAGTATTAGATATTTCACCCTCGTCTTGTATAAATACACAAGATTGCAAATCCTCTCCAAGGATGATGATAACTAGTGGGTTATTTGTAGTTGCAAGAAAATATGTTGGTGGTATTTTACCATCAACAGATGATATCTGATGTAACTGGAAG
>JBKBIJ010000222.1:0-2377 GCA_046299455.1 Brevinematia bacterium
ATACTTTTAAAATGTTTCTACTTATCTGTGAAGGTGCTCTTATTTACGGTATTTCTGTTTCTATAACTTCTAAAGGTAGTTTTCTTTGAGGGGTAGACTATTTTTAAGGGTTTATCCAATTTTTTGGATATATTTGAAAGCATTTAAGTAGGGGAGGTAGTGTTTTTGAAAATATTCTCTATTTTTCTTTGCAGCTTGTTTAGACATTTTATCTTATTTATAGCATTCTTGTTCTACAACTTCTAAAGAAGTAGTTTCTTGGAGTAGTGGTTTTTTTATGAAGTTATCCAATTTTTGGGTGATATTTTTGAAGATCTTTAGGAGTGGTATTTTGTTAGAGCAAGAAATGTTGTATACTTCATAAGAAAAGGTAATTTTTTGAGTGATGGTTCCTTTTTTAAGGGGTTATCCGATTCTCCAGATATATTTTTGAACATCATTAAATGTTTTAGAATTTACAAACTCAAAGATAATGGTTTTAAAATATCCTGGAGAATGTTTTAGTTTTGTTTTGCTTGAATTTTAACGTTTAATAAAGTAGTAAAATGTTTTTTGCTTTTGGGAAGGGTGAAGCTTTTAGTTCCTTGTTATTTGTGAGCGTATATAAAAGGGTAATATAACCATTACTTTTATGCAAGGCCTCAGAATTTGACTTTGTCGTGCTGTATTTTGTAACTTTTACTATAGAATATTTAATTTTATTAATTGTCTATTTGACGGAGGAATGGTGTGAAATTATTTGGAAGTAGAAATAATTCTTCTGGATCTAACCCTAATGATGGTAAGTCTAATTTTTGGACAATTATCATAATAGTTGTTTTTGGAATGATGTTGTTTTACCTTTTTTCCTCGATAGGTGATGTAAAGTTTACTCCTGAAGTTAGTTATACTGAGTTTATCAAAATGGTGAGTAATAAGCAAGTCATTAAGGTTACAGTTGAGAATGGTCGAGTTATATATGGTGAATCCATTTCTAAGGAGAAAGGTACAATATTTTCTTTTAAAGTACTTTTACCTAGTATTGCTGACACTAATCTTTTGGATTTTCTTGTATCGAATGGAGTTGAGGTGTATGCGAAGGATACGAGTGGTATGAATGACCTTTTGAACATATTATTTTTTGTTGGTATACTTATAGGTGGTCTCTTACTAATAAGTTGGATTTTTGGTAGGCAGGTTGGAGGAGGGCCTGATAATACCAAGATATTTAATTTTACCAAAAGTAGAGCACGTGTTTACAAGGATCCTCCTAAGAAAGTAACTTTTAAAGATGTTGCCGGTATCGATGAGGTTAAAGAAGAAGTGATGGAGATAGTTGATTTCCTTAAAGACCCTAAAAAGTATATAAAAATAGGTGCTAGAATACCAAAAGGAATACTTTTTGTAGGACCACCTGGTACTGGTAAAACGCTCTTAGCAAAGGCTATTGCTGGTGAAGCAGGTGTTCCTTTCTTGAGTATGAGTGGGTCTGAGTTTGTTGAGATGTTTGTAGGTGTTGGTGCAAGTAGAGTTAGAGATTTGTTCGATCAAGCAAGGAAGAATGCCCCATGTATGGTTTTTATAGATGAGATAGATGCTGTTGGTAGGTTTAGAGGAGCTGGACTTGGAGGTGGCCATGACGAAAGAGAGCAAACTCTAAACCAACTTTTAGCAGAAATGGACGGTTTCGATTCGCAAGAGGGAATAATCGTTATTGCTGCTACTAATAGACCTGATATTCTTGATCCTGCATTACTGAGACCTGGTAGGTTTGATAGGCAGATTGTTGTAGATATACCCGATATAAAAGCCAGGGAAGAAATACTCAAAGTACATATAAAGAAAATTCAGGTTGGCGATGATGTGGATATTTCTGTTATTGCTAAAGGTACTCCTGGGTTTACTGGTGCTGACCTTGAAAACCTAGTTAATGAATCCGCTCTAATTGCTGCTAGGGAGAACTCCGAAACTGTCAGGATGAAACACTTTGAAAAAGCTAGAGATAAGATTCTTATGGGACCCGAAAAAAAAGTATATATTATAACTCCTGAAGAAAAAATGGTTACAGCTTTTCATGAATCTGGACATGCTCTTGTCTCACACCTCTTACCCTTCTCTGATCCTGTGTATAAAGTATCAATAATACCTAGAGGTAGAGCTTTGGGTGTTACTCAGCAGTTACCTATAAATGATAGAAGATTGTATAACAAAGAAATGCTTTATCATATGATAATGGGAATTTTGGGTGGTAGAGCTGCTGAAGAAGCAATGTTTGGCTCGAAATTTATATCTAATGGAGCTCAAAATGATATCGAAAAAGCAACAAAAATAGCTAGAGCTATGGTGTGTGAATGGGGTATGAGTGATTTACTTGGACCTATACAATACGGCGAAAAAC
>JBKBIJ010000223.1:0-2375 GCA_046299455.1 Brevinematia bacterium
GGCCTAACCTCACCACTAAACTTTATACCATTTCTAGACCTAAAAATATTGTAGTAATCCATAGTCCTACTAAAAGTTGGGAAAGGCAAAAACTTATCAATATCAACTCCTATTGATTCCAATAAAACGATTCTAACAAAACTAGAACAATCGAAATCGTAATATTTACCTTTATGTTCTATCTTAGTTTTACCAATATACTTAATACAAAACCTATAAACTTCTTCAAAACTATACTTCTCATCCCTTAAGGAAGAACAAGAGAGGCAAAATAGTAAAAAAGTAACAAATACACCCCACTTCATTCTTTAATTTCTATCCCCAGAGATTCTAATTTTCTATACAAGTATGTTCTATCAAGTTTTGTCAACTCAGAAAGTTTTGATATATTATTATCCGCTCTGATCAGCATTTTCTTAAAGTACAACCTTTCAAACTCAGTTTTTGCCTCTTTATACGGTAAAGACATATCTAGACCAATACCAACGTCTACTCCAAAAATCTCTGGTACATACTTTTTAAGATCATCAATACCTATAATATCACCTTGGCACATTATAACCAATCTTTCGACTATATTTTTAAGTTCTCTGACGTTACCAGGCCAATGATAACTAGTAAATATTCTAATAACATCATCATCAAACGATAAAACCTTCTTACCATAGCTTTTTGAAAACTCATTAAGATAGTACTTAGAAATAGCAACAATATCTTCTTTCCTACTCCTAAGCGGTGGTATATGCAAAGGTATAACATTTATCCTATAAAACAAATCTTCCCTGAACATCCCATCCTTAACCATCTGTTTTAGATCTTTATTCGTAGAACATATCAATCTAATATCAACACTAATATCCCTGTTGCTACCAAGCCTTTGAACAACTTTTTCCTGCAAAACCCTTAAGAGTTTAGGTTGGAGTGAAAGTGGTAAATCACCTATCTCATCGAGGAATAATGTGCCTTTATCAGCAATTTCTATTCTCCCTTTTTTTGACGATACCGCACCAGTAAACGCACCTTTTTCATAACCAAATAACTCACTTTCTAAAAGCGTTTCAGGTATAGCCGCACAATTAATAGCTACAAACTGTTTGTTTCTCCTTGAGCTTTTATAATGTATAATTCTCGCAACAACCTCTTTACCAACACCATTCTCACCAGTTATCAAAACACTAGAGTTATTATCAGCTATCCTATCAATTGTTTGAAGTATATCTTTTATTATGCTAGACTCACCTATAAGCTTATACTCTTTCCACATACGGTACTTTTCAATTTCCAACTCTCTAAACCTTAACGCATTTTTAACAGTACTTGTTAGCTTTTCTATTGATATAGGTTTCTCGATGAAATCAAAAGCACCTATCTTTATACATTCAACCGTCATAGAAATCGTACCATGACCAGATATAATAATAACCGGAATCATAGGAAACTGAGATACGATCTCTTTCAAAATCTCTATACCACTTTTAACCGGCATAAGAATATCAAGTATCACAACATCTATATCCTCAGTATTCAAAACATTAAACACTTTAAGACAATCATTGAGAATGACAACATCAAATCCATAATCTTCCAAAACTTCTTTTATCGTCAAAGTTATATTTACCTCATCATCAACAACCAAGACTTTATTCATATATCAATTATTCAACTAAGGTTATATTTTTAGAGAACTTAACTTCAGAAACTTTGAACCTACCAAGCTCATCACTTAACTTCCTCAAACTCTCAAGCACAATAGCCAACTTCTCACTAGCCCCACTCAACACCTCTACTCCCCCTTTAAGCACACTATACACCTTCCCAAACTTATCGCTCAACCCACTCACAGACTCATTAACCTCATATACCGCCCTAACTATCTCCCCCATCCCACTCTTACTCTCCTCTACTGCAACCTTTATACCCTCACTATAACTCATTAAATCACTTATCGCTTTCATCAACACCTCATTCGTCTTACCTACCTCAACCATACTCGCATCTATCTCACTCACAAACGCACTAACCTCCTTTATCCCATCCGCTACCTTCACAAATTCCTCCCCATTCTCCTCCACTCCCTCTATCCCTATCTTCACCCTCTCTATCACATCCCTCACCATCTTCCCTATCTCTTCTGCCTTCCTCCTACTATCTTCAGCCAAACTACCCATCTCCTCCGCAACCACCGCAAAACCCCTACCCCTCTCACCCGCATGCGCTGCCTCTATACCCGCATTCATCGACAAAACCTCTATCCTATCCGCTATGCTCTTCACAACATCCACTACCTCCAACACATTCCCTAAAAACACATTAACATCCCTAACTTCCTCCACATTCCTCCTAACTTCCTCACTACCCCTCATCGCCTCATCCCT
>JBKBIJ010000224.1:0-2354 GCA_046299455.1 Brevinematia bacterium
AAGTGCTACATCCTTTCTCACTTGCTTTACCAAGTTCTTAACCACATCTCTGTCATAAACCTTCTTATCAGTTATCTATAAAGCCTTTATCTTCCCTTATCTTTCCTGCATGAGCATCTATGCCTAAGTGTACCTTTATCCATTCGTTTTTCTTCTCCCTTACCATGCTTGAAGGCTTTCTACTACCTACACCCATATACCTTTATCCCAGTACGCTCTATAAAACAAGGTGTATGTTCTTTGAATAGGTCTTTAGTAGGTGTATATTTAGCTTTCTACCTCTGTAAGATATGGTGGTATGATCTTGGATTGAAAGGTTTAATTTTAGGATGTCAAAAAGGGATTTTAGAAGGTTTTCTGTACTTCTGTTATCCAGTTTAAGATAGGTTTAACTATGAGCATGGTTTCTATGATACGTTGCTGTATTTTTCTGGTATCTCTTTCTTTTTTGGTTTATTGGAGAGTCATAAAAAGATAGTTTTTTTGGATATCCACAGGGTTATGGGTTTTTTTAGACTAACGCTTTGGTGTTATTTAGGCAAGTTTCTTTTGTGGTATTCTTTATTCATAGGATTAATTATCCACCAAAACCGATCCTTGGGGAAAAGCGATGATATATTTTCGTATACTTTTGAGTAGTAAACTAATATTTTTGAAAAAGATTTATAGATAGAAGGATTAGTGGTGAGGTGAAGTGATGAACGTATATTGATGTATGGAAAAGAATACATATATGTGGTAAATGTTTTGTTGGTCTCAAAGATAGTATTAAATACTTTATTTTGGAATTTAGGATCAGTATAAGTTATGAAGGATGGTTATTGATTAAGAGTTATGAGTTAGGAATAGGGAGTTATGTTAGACTGATATTATAGTTTTTTCGGAACCAACTACTTCTTCTGGGTGGGCTATTCTACCCATTACTGCTGATGCAGCAGCTACTGCAGGACTTGTAAGATATACTTCACTTGTAGGATCTCCCATTCTACCAACAAAGTTTCTATTTGTTGTTGAAACAGCTCTCTCTCCTTTACCTAATATTCCCATGTGTCCTCCCAAGCATGGACCACATGTTGACATAGTAACAACAGCACCAGCTTCCATGAATATGTCGATTAATCCTTCTTTAAGTGCCTTATAGTAAACAACTTGTGTTGCAGGTGTTATTATACATCTAATATTTGGATTTACCTTTCTACCTCTTAGTATTTCTGCAACTATTCTCAAGTCTTCTATTTTACCATTTGTACATGAGCCAATGAAAACCTGGTCTATTTTGATGTTCGTTGCTTCAGAGACGTTTTTACAGTTTGATGGTAGATGTGGGAAAGCTACTTGTGGTTCTATCTTGGATACATCATATTCTCTTATTTCCGCATACTCTGCATCAGGATCGGATGAGTATATTTTGTAATTTCTTTTCGCTTGATTCTTTATGTAGTTAATTGTTTTTTCGTCGGGTTCGATTATTCCAGTTTTTCCACCTGCTTCGATAGCCATATTTGTCATGGTAAGTCTTGATTCAACTGATAATTCTTTTATTGTTTCACCCGAAAATTCCATCGCTCTATATAAAGCACCATCAACACCTATATCAGAAATTGTATACAGTATTAGATCTTTTGATGAGGTCCATTTTCCCATTTTCCCGTAGTATATAAATTTCATCGTTTCTGGTACTTTTAACCAAACTTCTCCAGTTATCATGGCATAAGCTAGATCAGTTGATCCAACACCAGTAGCAAAAGCCCCCAAAGCTCCAAGTGTACAAGTATGGGAGTCAGCACCTACTATTAAATCTCCAGGCAAAGCCAAACCTTCCTCAACGAGTAAAGTGTGTTCTATACCAACTCTACCAATCTCATAAAAGTAGGGTAAATTTAGATTTCTGGCAAACTTTCTTAGTATGTTTATTTGATCGGCACTTTTTATGTCCTTTGCAGGAGAAAAATGATCTGGGATTAAAGCAACTCTTTCTTTGTCGAAAACATTTTGAGCACCTACTTCTTGAAACTCTTGTATTGCTATCGGTGCAGTTATATCGTTGCCAAAACAAAAATCAACTTTTGCATTTATTATCTCTCCAGGCTCAACATAACTCCTGCCTACACTACCGTCATCGTTTATAGCATGGTCAGCTAGTATTTTCTGAGATATTGTCATTCCCATAAAGATCACCTCCTAAAAAATATACTTAAAAAGTATAAATTATTCAAAACTAATTTTAGATTATGTTATATGTTACTATATTTATTTTTCCACTTTATATAGAGGCTGTGTGGTTTCAATTTTGGAATGTCACACATAATTACTATTTTAAGATGTCACATATATAATAGTCTCCTTCTTAAGAA
>JBKBIJ010000225.1:0-2332 GCA_046299455.1 Brevinematia bacterium
GTTGGGGGTGTTTTTTGGTTGGATTTTTTTGTTTTGTTTGTTTTTTTGTTTTTTTTTTCTAACAAAGAAGTTAACATAATTTTAATCAAAAGATTTCTTAGAGCAACCAAAGAGATGTTTCAAAAATGTTACTTTAATATTTAATTGTCTTTATCATCCCCTTAGGAAAGAGTGACAATAACTTTCACCAACAGATGGCTTTGGTGTATAATAAGGCTTCTAGACACATTGCTCTAATAAACTAGCATTCCTAAAGTTGAAAACTGATTATTAATTAGATTTTAATTAACAACACAATGAAGATTTTATATATCTGGCATGCAGCAATCGAAAAAGAGTATAGGAAACTACTTTGGGAAATAGCAAAAAAAGGACATAAAGTATTTCTTGTAATTCCTCACAGATGGACTGAAAGCTCTAGAGATCAGCGTTTTACAAGATACCCTGAAGACGAAAATATAACTGTCATACCTCTCGTTGTAGTTTTTAGAAATCATATAAGAAGTTTCTTCTTTATTAACAAGTTCAAAATAATATCAATACTTAGTAAGGTTAAACCTGATGTAATTTACATAAAAGAAGAACCGTATTCACTAGCTTCTTTCCAATGGGTATTTTTAGCAAGATTATTTTCACCTAACTCAACTATAGTCATAGAAAGTGATGAAAATTTGGCGGTTTCCCACCCTCTTCCTTTCAAATTGACAGAAAGATATGTTCTCTCTAAAATCCACGGAATCGCTTCAGTACCAACAGCAGGAATAGATCTTTACAGAAACAAAAACTTCAAAGGATTACAATTCAAAACTTCCTATTTTGTAGATACAAGTATTTTCCATCCTATTTCTCAGAAAGAAGCAAAAAAAGCCTTTCCTGAGATTAAAACAAATAATCTAAAAATAGGTTTTGTAGGAAGAGTAACCGAAGAAAAGGGAATTGATACAATCATAGAAGCTATCCATAAATTAAAAAAAGACAAAATAGAAGTTAAACTTTACATCTTAGGAAAAGCAGATGAAAAGTATAGAAAATACTTAGAAGAGATCATAGAAAAGTTATTCGTAAAAGAAAATGTAATATTTCTAAAACCACGTCCTTTAAACGAAATCGTATTTTTCTATAACGTTATAGACGTTCTGGTACTTCCATCCAAAACAACTCCATGGTGGGTAGAACAATTTGGACGTGTAATCATCGAAGCACACGCTTGCGGGACACCAGTAATAGGATCAACATCCGGAGAAATACCTTTCGTAGTCAATGATAAAAGAATGATATTCCCAGAAAATGACCCTACCGAACTCGCCAAAATACTCGAAAAATTCGCCAGAGGAGAATACTCAAAAGAAAAGCTGAAAGATTCTCTAATACAGAATGCTAACAGATTTTCACTGGAAAAAATAGCAGAAGAAAAATGCGAAATAATGATAAAAGCAAAAAAATACAAAGAAAATAAAGATTAAAACACAAACTACAGATTCAACCTTACTAATTCTCTCTCGAAAACACTTACAACATCCTCCACAAAAATCGGTACCCTATACTCCAAACTACTAAGTACTAAATCAATAAGTTCAAAATCCTTCTGTGTATCCAATGTAACTCTGCAACTCTGATAATCACCCAAATCAAACATTGGTTCCAAAACCCTGAATAGGTATCTATTTTTATATATGTAAGGCGTTACATGCTCCCTATCGTACTTATCAAAAGAAAGCTCAGAAACTTTAAACAGAACACTGGATTTTATAACCTCTACACCAGTACCTAAGGGTATTCCCAAAAAATGTGTTAAATCAGCACCATATTGAACATGCAAAGATATAGCTAAATCCATATACTTTGGACAAGTTAACGGATTATCAGCAGTAATCCTGACAACATTATCAACATCGTCAAAAAGGTCAATACAACTAATGAATCTAGACAAAACATCCTCATCGGGTCCCGAAAAAACCTCAACATTACTAAACCTACTCCTTACAAAAGAAGATATAGAGTTAAATGAAAAGTAATTTGTAGCAACTATAACTTTATCCACAAGTCTTGAGTTTAAAACCTGTTTTATAACCCTTTCCAGCACAAAAGTACCATCAGAAAATCTCGCAAATACCTTCATTGGAAATCTATCGGAGTTTATCCTAGCTTGAATAATACCCAATATCATAGCAAAAACCCTCATTTAACCTCTATCACTTGTTTCATAGCAACAAGATACCCCTTCTCAGTCCTCAAGAATACGTTACCATCTTCATTAAGCCTAACACCCACTACCTTGTCACTGTAAGAAGTACCAGTATCATTATCAATCCATTCAACAAACTTAGAAATC
>JBKBIJ010000226.1:0-2302 GCA_046299455.1 Brevinematia bacterium
TTATGGTATACTTTTTTCTAAAACTCCTAAAAAGGTAATTTTTTAGAGTGATTTCTCTAAGGGTTTTATTAAATTTAGAATACATATTCATCCTTGAAACTTATTTTTAAACGGATACTTTTATTAGGATATTTCTGTCTCTTAACTTCTAGAGAACAGTAGTTTTTTGAATTGATTCAATTGGGGGAATCTTTAAATTTAGCTCATCTTTGAGAGAATTTTTATGTTAATATGGAGAATATGGTTTAAGATTAGATTTTTGAAATACTTTTCACTCAAGTTATTGGCTCGCCAAAACTCCAATTTTATTTCGTATTTCTTTCTAAAACTTATCTAGGTAATCTTTACTTTTCTCCATAAATTTCTAGAGAAATGTAGTTCCTTTAAGGGACAGAACTTTTTAAGAGGTTATCAGATATTTCCTAGATACGCTTTGAATACACTTAAATAGGGAAGAGATATTTTCTGAGGTATATCGCTGAAAGGACAAGCTTATATCGAAAATCTGATTTTTGTGATCTATTTTTCTCTTATTCCTTCTTGCAGGTTTATTTGGAGAGTTATTAATTCTGTACTATAACTTCTAAGTAAAAGTAGTTTATTTAGACGACTTTTTCCTAGATATAGTCTTAACACTTTTAGGTGTGAAAGTAACAACCTTTTGTGACACATTCAATTAATCCACACAAATTATCCGAGATATTGACTTTATAATACTTTTTATTCAATAACTTCTTAAGAAGATATTTTCTTAGGGTAATGGAGTTCTTCTAGGGGTTGCCAAAATTTTTGGCGATATTTCGAAAAACTTGATTTTATGTATCAAAGCCAAAAATTGTAATAAATTAGCAATTTATCGTGCTGTCATTTTAAAATTAGTAAAAATATAGAGAGGTATTATATTATGCAAGATGGTGGTTTTTCGTTTCTGATATTGATGGTGTTGATGTTTTTGGTGTTCTATTTCTTAATCATCTTCCCAGAGAACAGGAGAAGAAAAAAGCTTATGCAGAAAATAGAGGAGATGAAAGAAGGTGATAAGTTTGTTACCGCTGGTGGTATAATTGCAGAATTTGTATCGAAAGATAATGAAAAGGGAATAATAAAGGCTAGAATATCGAAAGATACTATTGTAGATATAGGTAAAGATTTTGTAGTATCAGTATTACAAGATAAAATTGAAGATAAGAAGTAAGATTTTTGATAATAATGTATAAATGGAGAGGTGGCCGAGAGGTCGAAGGCAACGGTTTGCTAAACCGTCGTAGTACTGAAAGGTACTACCGTGGGTTCGAATCCCACCCTCTCCGCAAGTTTCCAAAGTATGTGCTAAAGGTTTAATTTTTTGGATCTTCTTTTTTTGTTTTATTTCCTTAAGTCCTACTTTTCATTAGTTTTTGAGAAAATTACAATATTTTGTAATAACCTTTGACATTAGAGAGTTATCTTTTGTCTAAGCCTTTTTCAATTATCTTTCTTGTGAGTTCTTCATTATACAACTTATTCAGTTAAGTTTATGATATTTATGTTTCATAGCTTCTTGGGGATGATAGTTGCTTTGAGCAAAGATTTTTTTATCCGATTTCTTAGATGTATTTCTAACATCTTAAGTTGGGAAGTAGTGTTTTTGGAATACCTTTACTAAAACGTTATTAAAAGCAATAAGATAATACTAAGAGAATAAAGAGGGGAATAATATAACTTTTAAGGAGAAGTAATTTTTTTGAGCAGTGGATCTTTTTGATGTTTTTGTACTATGACCTTTGAGAGATAGTTTTTTTGAGATATGTAACTTTTTTGAAGATTTATCTAGTTCTTAGATGTATTTTTTACACCTTTAAGGGGAGGTACTATTTTTCTTTGCAAACTTGTTTAGACATACTATCTTATTTATAGTATTTCTGTTTTGTAACTTTCGGAGATGGTAGTTTCTTGGAATAGGGTCTTTTTAAGGAGTTATTGAATTTAGCAATATTTTTTGATCTTTAAATAGGAAAGTAATATTTTTGAGATACTCTTAACTTTAAGTAATAAAGTTGATGTTTTTGAAAAACTCTTGCCATTTAGGAGGTAGTTTTTTAAGGTAATGTAGGTTTTTAAAGTGATTATCTAATTTCTTAGATACGATTTGAATGTCTTTTAGTGCTTTGGTGCATAATTAATTGTATGAATTTAGGCTTTCAATTCCAGACCACACCACCATATCTTGCAGGGTAGAAAACTGAATATACACCTACCAAAGACTAGTTCAAAGGACGTACACCTTGTTATGGACAGCACTAGAATAAAGGTGTATTATGGG
>JBKBIJ010000227.1:0-2210 GCA_046299455.1 Brevinematia bacterium
AGCCAAAATTGTTTCTTTAATTCTTGGATCCTTCTCTTTGTGATATAGTCTAACAAGTTCCTCTCTTGGAATATACCGCATCAGAACATCTCTTTTTTTCATATCATGTTTTAGATGAAATATATCATAAATATTTTTTGAATTTTTACAAAACGCACAAAAAGTTAATCAAATCACTATAATTTGACTATAAGTAAAAGATCGTTTATATTATATCCATAAGGGGGGGATATGGATATGATAAATAGAATACTATTAATTACATTAATGGTAATCATGATAACGCCTTTAATTTATGCGTGTCACATAGCTGAAGGAATACTAAGCATTGAATGGGTAATTTTTTGGTCAATAGCTTCTATGGTGTTCATCGTATTGTCTATTGCAGTTATTACCAATAATATTAAAAATAATAAAAACTACATAGCAGTTATTTCACTTGTATCTGCACTGGTTTTCGTAATGACCTCACTACCTGTACCCTCACCTGTTGCAGGGACAGTTTCGCATCCAGGAGCAACTGGCATATCAGCAGTAATTTTAGGACCAGTAGTCTCAGTTTTTATAGGTTTTATAACATTACTGATTCAAGCACTATTCATGGCACACGGTGGTGTAACTTCATTAGGAGCAAATGTATTTGCAATGGCAGTAGTCGGATCATTCGTAGGATTTGCTCTATACAAATTATCTAGATTGATAAAATTACCATACATTATTGCTGGATTCTTTGCAGGTTTTTTCGCAGACATCTCAACTTATCTAACAACAGCACTTCAGCTATCCTTAGAACTACATGGATCAGAACCTATAATAAAATCTTGGTTAACGATATTCGGTATGTTCCTACCTACACAACTACCAGTAGCTATAATTTCTGGAATAGTAACAGGAATGGTTATAAAAATATTCATAGAAAGAGCAAGTGAATACATAGATCCGCCTGTCGAAAAAATGATGTAATATCTTACGCTAAAAGTGTTTTAAAAATCTAAACTATACCTAAGCCTACACCAAAATCAAATTCTAGAAATTCTCTAAACTTTTACGGGGCTTTATCAGAAATCAAATTTCTTAAGTTTCTTTCTCCTAAATTCTTCCTTACAACTTATTCAGAAAAGCTGTACCTAAGAATCCAATTACTTCCTAGAACATATTCGAACAAAAATTTTAAAATTTTAATTTCCTAAAAAACTCTTCTTCAGAATTGTTCACAAAAGCCTTAGTGCAAAAAGGCTCTATTACATAACTGATATACCAAAATGATAATGTTCTAATCGTTCTTAAATAACCCAAAAAAGCTAAAACAAAAAAACACAGCAACAGTCCAATTTCTTCCTGAATATCTTTTCTTTCAATTACTTTCCTAGAGAATATTCTGGTAAGTTATTTCATAATATTCGCTTTAGTATTCATACTCCATAACGTCTAAAGAAAAATAGTTTTTTGAAGTAATAAGCATAAGAGCTTTTTATGAATTTTGACATATTCATATAGGAACTTATATTGTCGATGTAAAGATATACGTATAGACTAGATTTTTGAAACACTCTCATATGTTTAGACATCGTTTTTATGTTCTATAACTTCTTTAGTGATTTTAGTTACTTATCGACATGCCTTTTTAAGGATTTATTTAATTTTCTAATCTAGATTTTGGATACCCTTAAATGGAAAATAAAACACCTTCAGAATTTAATTTACATCCGCAAGAACTAACAGTATGCTTTTTTATTTGGATATGATTACTCAACTACTCCTAGTAACGTTTTTAAAAATATCAATCTAAAAACAAAAGATATAAAAAATATGAAAAGAATAAAACATTATGGTACTAGAAGTCTCTGTAAATTTGATGTATGTATTTAAGAATTTTTGTGCCGACAGGGTAATAACCAGGTAGTACTCTAAAAGTGTGGAATTATACTTTCTTTAACTTACTGATTAGTCCTTCTCAAATCACACCAAAGTTTATATACTCGTTTTAAAATTGTCATACAAATCCTATTAAACTTATAATAATTATATGAATTTCGAGATACTGAATTTAACTTTATCAGCAAAGACTATAGAAGAATGCAAGAGAGTTCAGCTTCTTGTCAGAGACCTTATAGAAGAAAGAGAAATAGATCTTTCAAAAGTAAGGATGATCTCAGGTGTTGATATAAGTTATAAAGATGATATAGGCATAGGCGTAATGGTAACAATTG
>JBKBIJ010000228.1:0-2174 GCA_046299455.1 Brevinematia bacterium
ATAACAAGGTGTATGTTCTTTGAACTAGTCTTCGGTAGGTGTATACTTAGCTTTCTACCCCTGCAAGATATAGTGGTGTTGTGGGATTGGAAGGTCTTTTTAGGATGTCAAAAAGGGATTTTAGAAGGTTTTCTGTACTTCTTTTATTTAGATGAAGTAATCGAGCTTGTAACGCTGGTAGACATTTTAGAAGGTTTTCTGTACTTCTTTTATCCAGTTTAAGGCAGCTTTAACTATGAGCATAGTTTCTATGGCTACGTTGCTGGTATTTCTCTAGTCTTTCTTTCTTTCTTTTTTGGTTTACTGGAGAACCATAGGGAGATAGCTTTTTTGGATATCCACAGGGTTATGGAGGCTTTTTGGACTAATGTTTTGTCGTATTTAGACAAGCTCCTTTTGTGATATTCTTTATTCATAGGATTAATTGTGAACCAAAGTCCCCTTTAGTATAAGAGTCTATAGTAGATAAGGGGGGTAAGTAATCATATAAAGGTAGCTTGTACGGAGAATTGGTAAGGTAGTGGTAGTAGGAAAGGCAAAGTTCTAGCCCCTTTAATGGTATAGTGCAGTATAACAGAGTACAAATACATTCTTAACAAAGTCTCAAAAAAACTTGAAATCCTTACTAATATTGTATAATATTAAACTATGAAAGAAAACTATTTAGATACTTTAAATAATTGTAAAGAAATAGATAATTGGTACAAAGAAGGGATAGAGAAATGTTACAGGGAAGGATGGTATGGACTTGACGATGATTGCGAATGTAACGAACCAGGTGGTGAATATTATGGTTTAGATGATGCATCAGAATAATAAAATTCAAAACTACTACTCTAGAAATTCACTTATTATAGAAGACTTCAATTTGTCTATCCCTATGCCTAAAAGTGCAGAAACAACAAAAAACTTATAATTACCTTTAGGAAGGAGTTTTTTAATCTTATTCTGAATACTTTTAACTTTTTCCATCTCATTTTCAGTAAGTAAATCGACTTTATTTAGTACTATGAATCTTATCTTCGGTAGCAGACTTTCATTAAAACTTACCAATTCATTGACTAAAATCTCAAATTTTTCTTTAGGGCTATCGGCGATATCAAGTACAATAATGATAAACTTAGTTCTCTCAATATGTTTCAAAAACTCAAGGCCCAAACCAACACCTTTATGGGCATTTTCAATAATTCCCGGAATATCTGCAATAACAATTTTTTTATCTTGGTAAGCTATAACACCCAAAACAGGTTCAGTTGTAGTGAAAGGATAATCAGCGACTTTTGGGGTAGCTCTTGTGAGTTTTCTAATTATCGAAGATTTACCTGCATTAGGGAATCCAACCAACCCAACATCTGCTATGAGCTTAAGATCAAGTATAATCTCTCTCTCTTCACCTAGCTCTCCTCTAGTAAACTGTGTAGGAACTTGATTAGTAGGACTTCTAAAATGCCAATTACCTAGCCCACCTTTACCACCTCTAGCAACAATAAATCTATCAACGTTAGTCATATCTACAATTAACTTACCAGTTTTTGCATCTAAAACTTGTGTACCTCTAGGAACCTCTATTATTACGTCATCACCATCTGCACCATGGCATTTATCGCCCTTTCCAGGCATGCCATTTTTGGCTCTAAAAACCATACCATCAACCAGATGAGAAAGTGTTGAAAGACTCTCATTAACAACAATAATACAATCACCACCTTTACCACCATCACCACCATCAGGTCCCCCCTTCGGAACATACTTTTCCCTCCTGAATGAAACACAACCATCCCCTCCTTTACCAGCAATAACTTTTATTCTAACAATATCCTTAAACATACCCTCTCCTAAATCATTTCAACTATAAATTTTTCGATGCTTGCTAACACTAATTCGTAGTTATAACCTCTTATATAGCTTTCTAATTCTAAAGAAAACCTCAACAAATACCTTATTCTTTCATTCCTAATATCTTTTGCTATAGTTTTCAGTCTCCTGAATTCAAAACTGCTTATTCCAATTTGGTTAAGTACACCTTCATCAAACTTATTACTATCAAGGAACTTTCTAATCTTAACTATCTTACGTAACTGAGAATAAATCATCGAACCCAACCCAAACAAATTTTCACCTCTATCAACAATTTCCCTCAAAACCATTATAACCTTACGTTTATCACCTAATAC
>JBKBIJ010000229.1:0-2169 GCA_046299455.1 Brevinematia bacterium
ATTTCTTAGATGAGTTTTTGAGTACTTTTTTTAAATGGGAAGCCTATTTAGGTAAGGTTTGTTAAAATAGCTTATAAATAGAGGTTTTTTTCTTGAAGTGGGAATTCAATAACTTCTGAAAAAGCTAGTTTATTAGAGTAATTACTCTGGAGGTTTTCTGTAAATCTTAGAAAATATATTCCTCTTGTTGTTCTTTATAGCTTATTTGGACAATTAGCACCTATGTTTCCTAACTTTTAAATAGGAAAGTGAAAATTTTTAAGCCATCATCTTTTTAATGGGTTAACTTTTACGATAAACCTTTTCCTTTTTTGTACTCCAAAGGAGTATTCAGATAATTTATCTGTAGGTGTTTATGCTTTTATAACTTCTAAGTGAAGGTAATCCTTTGGAATGATTCCACTGGGAGTTTTCTATAAATTTAGAATATTTTCTCTTCATCATAATTCATAAGTAGGAAAGTAGTATTTTCTGAACATCTTCTTTGGGTTTCGTTTTTTAGGATAGATGAAAAGAGATTGTTTATTGGTTATTTAAGTTAGGGTTGTAAAATTTTATTTTGTATCTTATTGTTCTAACTTATACTATTATTCAGAGAGAATTTGAGGAGGTTTTATGGATAGGAAGAAAGTTATGATGTTGGTTGGTATAGGTATTTTGTTAGTATTGGTATTACTTGCGTTTTTAGTTGCCTACTGGAGTAAAGGTGGGAAAACGGAGAGAGATAAAATTATTGAACTTGTTAAGGTGTATTCAAGAGAGGGTGACTATGATAGAGCTTTGAATTATCTCGATAAGTTGTATATGGAAAATCCTGGTGATAGAGAAGTGTCTGAGCTTATGAAAGAAATAATTGAAAAGAAGAAAAGGAAAGAAGAATCGTCTAAGAAAGAAATAGTTGTGAATGTTGAAATACCGAAGGAAAGAGTTCAACCACCACAAACCAAGATAGAACCGATAAAAGAAGATAAAACCAAGAGCAAGAAAGAACAAGCTAGAGAGATATTTGAAGAAGGTATGGATTATCTAAGAAAGGGTGATATAAATAACGCACATATAAGATTTGAGAAAGCGAATGAATTGGATCCAGAGAATACAAAAAATAAAGGGGTATTATCTTACACTACTTATAAGAAAGGTAACACCAAAAAAGCTCTAAAGATTGCAAATGAAGTAATTTCATCTGATTCGAACGAGCCTTATTCTCATCTTACCAAAGGTAATATACTATACGATGATAATAACTACGATAATGCGTTGGACGAGTTTGATAAGTTTATATCAAGTGGAGAGGATGATGCTGAAATGAGGTACAGAAGAGGAATAATATACTATCTTAAAAAGATGTATAATGATGCAATAAAAGAGTTTAAGATAGCAGTAGAGTTGAGACCTAATTTTGATAAAGCTCATTATAACCTTGGTTTGAGTTATTATGCAATAGGAGATAAGGAAAATGCTATAAAGTCACTAAATCAAGCTATTTCAGCTAATCCATCGTTTCCAAAACCTTACATAAATTTGGGAACCATATATTATCTAGAGGGCAACTATGATAAAGCTTTAAACTACTTTTTGAATGCGTACAAATATGAGAAAAATAATGATTCTCTTTTAGTTAAGATAGGTAATACGTATGACAAACTTGGTCAGCCAGATAAGGCAATGCCTTTCTATCAAAATGCTCTAAAGGTGAATTCAAAAAACTTTGTAGCGTTATATAATTTGGGTAACTTTTATTTATTTGTGAAAGACGATCTAAGTACCGCTAAAAAGTACATAGAAACAGCGTATTCAATAAACAAAACGGATCCTTTGTTACTAACAACACTTGCGAATTTGTACCTAATGGAAGGAAATGTTGATAAATCTTTTTCTCTATTCACAGAAGTTATTAAGAGTAATCCTGAATTGCCTGAGCCTTATGTAGGTCTTGGGTTTGTTTACTTAAAGATGAACAAAACCTCGGAAGCTGTGAAACTATTCAAAAAGGCACTTTCGTTAAACCAGTACGATTACAATGCATTAATAGGTATGGGTGATTCGCTACTAAAGGAGGAATTCTATGATGATGCTATAACTTACTATTCAAAAGTAAGAGAGAAATTCAAAGATTCGTATAGGGCTTTAGTTGGTCTTGGTAAATCTTATGCGAAAAAAGGTGATTTC
>JBKBIJ010000230.1:0-2158 GCA_046299455.1 Brevinematia bacterium
CGTTGTGTAATCCTATACAAGTGTCGCTTCCTACATTTTCGTAACTATCGGGTACCGAAACCTCCCACCTATCCATTTTTAGGTTGTATGTTATGTATCTTAGACTACCAATACTATAGTTGTAGTATGATATGTGGGGTATTCCTCTGTCGTCAACGGTTATACTTGTGTATCTTCCAGCTTTGTCTTGCTGATCTAAAGTAATTATTTTCCAACTATCGTATTCTTTTAGTGCGTATCTTAGATCTTCATCGTCCCATTTTGGATTTATAAATGTGTATGATATATGTATTCTTTTGAATTTGTCGATGAATATTGAAGGGTATTTACCAGAATCGATCTCTTTATCTACAACTTCTATATACCATTTACTTGAGTTTTTTGCTAATTTTGCGAAGTATAGATTTTTTTTGTTTATATTGTAATATGCCAGGTATATGTTGTTTTCTTCGTCTAAGAATGAAGATATGTTAAATCCAGCTCCAGGGTCTTGGTCTACTACTTCTTCATGCCAGTTATCTATATATACAGATATATTTGTTTTGATATCATTGTTTAGTTTGTCACTTGCGTAGATCGTTATTTGATTTTTACCATTTTGGAATTTTGTTGAATCAAAAATAAATGTTATTAAGTTTTTCCCTTGTTTGTAATTTATTTTTTTCGTTTCTATCGATGAATAGAACTCTTTTATACCTGATTCATCCTCTAACTTTATACTAAAATAAAGTGTTCCTCTTATTACCATATCGTTTGTTAAACCTTCTATTGACAATGAGGGTGGTGTTTTATCAATTTTTATCCATTTTGAAGATTCATATATTTGGTTGTTAATATCTTCTGCTCTTATGGTTAGTGTGTATATACCACTAGGTAATTGTTTTACATCTAAATCTAAAGTTAAACCTGGTTCTTTTAGAGTTTCAGATAATAGTTTGTTGTCTTGTGGATCTGTGATTTCTAATGAAACTTTTTTTAAGTATTCCAGCGCTTTTGTTTTAAATTCATCAAAAAATTCTACTTTGTAATACAGCTTTATGTTGTCTTTGAAGTATCCAGTTTCATTCTCATTGAGTATATTCAACTCTATTGATGATATATATCTACTTTCTTTTATCTCTTCTATCTTTGGGATTTCTATTTTTTCTATTACTTCTTTGTATTTCTTTATTTTTGCATATCTTGGTTCAACCTTAATTACTTTTTGAGGTTTGGGTTTTGTTTGCTTTTTGAATATGAATTGAATTTTTTCCCTTTTTAATTCTTCTTGGTCTTTTTCTATTATTGTTTCGAGGATATTTGTTCCTTCAGTTACTGTCGTGTTGAAGCTTATCTTTTCCTTGATTTCTGATTTAAAAACGAGAGAATTATTGAGAAAAACTTTCGCAGTTCCGTTTTTACTACCCATTATTATTATTGATATTTCTTGGGTTTCGTTGGTTATTATTTCGTTATTTTTTGGTGATTCAAAGATTATTGTATACTCATCTTTTTCTAACTTGCAGTTTAGAAACACTAAAACTGTTAAGATTAGTATTACTACAAATACTATCTTTTTCATTAGACCCCCTTCTATATAGTAAATCTTATGTTTATTTCTTTTCAATAAAATTCGAGAGGCTGTGTCAAAAACCTAATTTACTAAAGCTTTTTTCTCTTTACTACCTAAATAGGTTCTCTTATAGTTTTGTCTTTCTATAACTTCTAAAGAAGTAGGTTGTTAGCTTAATTCACTTAGGAGTTCTCTTATTATAGAGTTGGCACATATTATCAATTGCTGCTTGTTTTACACTTGCTTCTAGAATACTGTGTTAGGAATCTAATCCCTAAATCTCTTTCTTTCATCTATCTCTACTAAAAGTTGCTTGGATAAGTTCTTTTTAAGGTATTCCTCTTCGTAATTTCTAGATAAAGGTGATTTCTTAGGATTATTGGTATTCCTTAAGGAGTTATTGAATTTTGGACAATATTCTTTACACTTTTAAATAAGAAAGGTATTTTGGAAACATCTAAAAATGAGAGTTCTTTGAAGTAATAGACCTTTCAAAAGAAAATATATCCTATTATAGTTTTTTTAATAACTTTTTGTGCATATTCTTATGAACTCTTTTGATAAAAATCTTTCCCTCCAACTCTTGCTATAACTATGTAAACGCTC
>JBKBIJ010000231.1:0-2084 GCA_046299455.1 Brevinematia bacterium
GTACAAAAATAAACTATCTTTATGATTGTGAGAGGAAGCTTTGGTTTTTTGATAGAAGAATCCAAATGGAATCTAACTCAGAAAGAGTACTTCTTGGAAAATTGTTAGGAGAAGTATCTTATCCAAGAGAGAAAAGAAAAGAAGTTTTGATAGATAATCTCATAAATATAGACATAGTTGGAAATAATGAAATAATAGAAATCAAGTATTCTAACAAGCTTGAACATGCTCACAAAATGCAAATTTTATACTATCTATATTATCTTAAAAGGCTTGGTATAGAAAAGAAAGGATTCATAAATTATACTAAGATGAGAAAAAGGAAAGAAGTAGAGCTTACACCAGAGGACGAAAAAGAAATTGAGAGAGCTTTACTAAGGATTAGGGAGGTTTTGGCTATGGAAAAACCTCCAAATATAGTCAAAAGGCCATATTGTACGAAATGTGCTTATTTTGAACTTTGTTTTGGTTAAGAAGTATGCCTAGATCTTATTATATATTTTCGAGCGGTAGGGTAAAGAGGAAAGAAAATACCATATACATAGAGACCAAGGAAGGTGAGAAAAAATCGATTCCGGTAGAAGATGTAGATGACTTATATTTTTTTGGTGAGATTGATTTAAACTCAAGGCTTTTAAATTTTTTATCTCAACATAACAAGGTTATACATTTCTACAATCATTATGGTTTTTATTTTGGTAGTTTTGTACCTAGGAATAGAAATGTATCTGGAGATTTAGTGGTAAAGCAAGTACAACATTACGTTGAGCCTGATAAGAGGCTTTATCTTGCCTATTGTTTTATAGAGTCAGGGTTATTTCACATGATTTGGAATTTAAAAGAATACGAAGATACTTTAGAATTTCAGGAGAAGATAAAAACTGAGCTTGAAAGGGCATCGAAAGCCAAAAGTGTAGCAGAAGTGATGGGATGTGAAGGTAGGGCAAGGGAAGCATATTACAAATCTTTTAACGTAATAACCAAAGAAAAGTTTTTGATGGACAAAAGGGAAAAAAGACCACCTACAAACCCACTTAACGCTCTCATATCTTTTGCAAACTCAATGGTATACACAGCAGTACTTTCAGAAATATATCGGACTCAGTTAAATCCCACGATAAGTTATTTACACGAACCAAGAGAAAACAGATATTCTCTTAGTTTAGATATTTCGGAAATATTCAAACCGATAATAGGTGATACAATAATATTCAAACTGATTAATAACAATGTTATAAAAATTGACGATTTCGATAAGGATATAGGTTACTGTTACTTGAACGAAGAAGGAAGAAAGAAATTCGTAAAAGCTTTTGATGAGAAAATCCGTAGCACAATAAAACACAAAAAACTTAAAAGAAAAGTTTCTTATAAAAGTCTTATTAGGCTTGAATGTTATAAGATTATAAAACACTTAATAGGTGATAATGTATACAAACCTTTAAAGGCTTGGTGGTAGATTTATGTACTTCATAGTAACTTACGACATAAATGAAAAGAGAGTCAACAAGGTTAGAAAAATACTAAAAAAATATTTTACATGGGTACAGAATTCTGTTTTTGAAGGAGAAACAACCGAGAGTAAATTTGAGAAATGTAAAGCTGAACTTAAGAAAGTAATAGATGAATCTGAAGATTCTATATATTTCTATGAAGTTGATAGTAATAAGAAACTAAAAAAAACTGTAGTAGGTACAGAAAAAGACCTAACAAACAACATTTTGTAAAAACAATTAGATAAAACCAATAATAACAACTCTTTCCGCGAACCTACCAAATCAAGGAAATTGACCAAATTACCCACCAGGAAAGGGAATATAAACAAAATTTTAAAGAATTCTAAAACACAACTAGAGGTTTGCAGATAAAAAGATATAAAAATAAATGTTGAAAAAAATCAAAAACATCCTTTATGACATTATAAGAACACTATAGATTGTTCGGGGTTTTATCTGAACTATGTGGGATATAAAGTACTTAGAAATGTTTTACCCCCAAATTGTTCAGGAAAGTTTTATCTGAACTATGTGGGATATAAAGTGCAGAAACAAGGGCACTAAAGAGGGCGGTTGAGGAGTTTTATC
>JBKBIJ010000232.1:0-2078 GCA_046299455.1 Brevinematia bacterium
AAAGTGCTATTAATTTAAGAAAGAATGAGGAATAATAAAGGGAAGCATATTAGAAGGATTAAAATTGCCTTTGGAGAAAATAGTGATGTCAATCAAATTATTTGAGTTAGAGATAACAGGATTACAATCATCAAAGTAATTGAATGTGGCTTATGCTACGGTTATGAAGATATATGATATGTTGAGGAAGACGATATATCACGAAGTTTAAAGAAAGATTCAAGATTTGTATGGAGAAAATTTTATTTTGGGTTAGAAGTAAGGAGAATAAGGAGTGTGGTGCAAGTAACAAGATTCTGGTGTTTGGTATATTAGAGCGTGAAGGTAAAGTGAGAGTAGAAATTGTAGAGGTAAATTTTCTTTCTATATTAAGAATATAGGTGTATAATATGAGAGAGGATGATATATTTTTAATTGGTTTATTAGCAAGATATAAAAATGGGACTTATAATAGATAATTACCAAAAAGAAAAATGATAAAAGCAATTGAATTTTTGCATATTTGAAACGTCGTTTTCTTTAGGTGTTGGTGAATGTAGTACTATAAAAGAAATTGTCTAAATTAAATAGGTTTTAGGAAGGAATAGGAGATAGAAAGAGGCTTAGGAAATTGGATTTTTGTTAACAACGTTATATTTCACTTGTAAGTGAGGATGTTAAATGTTTATATTTTCAATTGGCTTATGTTAGATGTGTGTGTAAAGAGGTCAAAGGATGAAATAAAAGGGTTGATGAAGTCTCTTGGTATAATTGGAGAATCTGAAGTTATAATTGATGTATTTTTGAAGGCTATGAGTATAGCTAATAGCGATTCAGTTGTGCTTATAACTGGTGAAACGGGTGTTGGTAAAGAGCTTTTTGCAGAAGCTATTCATAAATTAAGCTCCAGAAGGGATGGGCCATTTGTTAGGATTAATTGTGCTGCGATACCTGAAACGCTTTTGGAAAGTGAGTTATTTGGTTATGAAAAGGGAGCATTTACTGGTGCTGTTAGCAGAAAAATTGGTCTTTTTGAAATTGCTAGAAATGGTTCATTGTTTTTGGACGAGATAGCTGAAATATCATTAGCGGTTCAAGCTAAGTTATTAAGAGTTATTGAAGAAAATAAAATAATAAGATTAGGGGGGTTAGAATATATACCGATAAATGCTAGATTGATAACAGCAACAAATAGAAATTTACTAGAAGAAGTACATAAGAAAAGCTTTAGAGAAGATCTATTTTTCAGAATAAATGTGGTATCGATAAATATTCCTCCACTTAGGGAAAGGAGAGAAGACATACTACCTCTTTTTTACTACTTTTTGGATATTTACTCTAAGAAAAATGCAAAGGTGATAAAGAAAGTAGATGAAGATTATCTTGAATTTTTGATTCATTACCACTTTCCTGGTAATGTTAGGGAGTTATCTAATTTTGTTGAGAGGGCGGTAGTTTTAAGTAATGATGGAATAGTTTCTTTGGATTCTATACACGATTATGTTATAGATTATATTCCTAAGCGAGATATTGAGAGAAATGAAAAGGAAGATATACTTTCAGCACTACTGAAAAGTAATTTTAACATATCTAAAGCAGCTAAGATATTAGGAATACATAGGAATACATTGTCTAGAAAAATTAAGAAATATGGTATACAACTAAGAAAAACTAGTGAAATAGAATGATTGTTTGTTTATAATTTTCATATGATTAGTGATGATCATAAGAAAGAAATATTGAAGCTAGCTAGGTTAGCTATAGAGTCTCTGTTTTATAAAGAAAAAAAAGTTGAGTTGGAAAAGCAAAAGAAAATTGTTGAAAAAATTGGTTTAAGGAATGGTGTTTTTGTAACTCTTACTAAGGAAGGACACCTAAGGGGATGTATAGGTTATGTTTTGCCAATTAAAGATTTTCAGGATTTACTTGTTGATGCTGCTATTTCTGCTGCTGTTAGAGATCCTAGGTTTGATCCGCTTTCTAAGGATGAACTTGATAATATACGTATAGAAGTATCAATTTTGTCTGAACCTAAGAAAATAGACTCTATATCGGAGATAGAAGTAGGTAAGCATGGGTTAATTGTTAAGAGAGGATAT
>JBKBIJ010000233.1:0-2077 GCA_046299455.1 Brevinematia bacterium
TAAGTTTCTTTCTCTGGACTATCTTCACTAAAAGTTATTCAAATAGACCTTACTTTTAGAGGTTTGAAAAATTTAAAGTGGAAAATTAACATTTCGGTATTATCTTCTTTCAAGGCTAAATTTTTAGATTTCTACCTCTTAAGATATGTTTTCTGTTCTTTAAGTGTGGTTAGCTTTTTTGAGTTGTGGGGTCTCTTTTGGGGGATTGTTTGTTTTTGCGTTTTGTTGGTTTTTGAGTTGTAGTTTTTTTGCAAACAAATAAGTTAACATAATTTTAACCTGTACTATAAACTAACTACTTTTATCTCTTAAGTTGTAAGAAAGAGTTGTTGGAATAGCTAACTTTTATTATTTATTCAGAAAAGCAAAATATTTTCAATAGATTTATCTACACTTTAGTACAAAGGATAATATGGTAATATATTTCGACTTCTATTATTTGGGAATTTTTAATTTTTACAGTTTTCCATTTTGGTATAGCTCCTTTTAGCAGAAACTTCATTAAAGTTTAAATATCCCTATGATGATTCTTATGATTGAGTTATAAATTAGTATTATAATAGTAGTTAGGTATTCTAGAACTCATATTTTTCAAATAATACTTTATTAGCTGCTGAGAGGCTTACACCTGGTTCAAATTTGTATCCTAGTTCTCTAAGCGTAAATTCTAGTGCTTGCAACATCACAACAACATCACCTTTGTCAACGTACCCGAGATGTCCTAACCTAAATATTTTACCTTTCATGCTACCTTGTCCACCAGCTATTTCTGCACCATATTTATTTCTCATAATCTTTGGTATCTGATTACCATCTATTCCACTTGGCACTTCAACAGCAGTAACTGCTTTTGAGAACAACTTGTACTTACAAAATAAGTTTAGACCCAAAGCTTTTACTCCTTCCCTCACAGATTCGGAAATTATTGCGTGTCTTTTGATAACATTCTCAAGTCCCTCTTTCTTCATAAGCTCTATAGCTTTATTAAGAGCCATTATCAAAGTAATACCTGGAGTCCAAGCAGTAGTCTTGTCAGAGACAGCCTTTTCTTCCTCCTTTAGGTTAAAATAAAATTTTGGAAGATTGGATTTTTCCATGTACTTCCTTGCCTTTTCCGAAAGGGAAATAAAAGAAAGGCCTGGAGGTATCATAAAAGATTTTTGAGATCCAGCAATAAGCACATCTATTCCCCATTCATCCATTTTAACCTCATCACAACCAACAGATGTAATACCATCAACTATCAGCATCATTTCCGTCTTAGAGACAATTTTAGATATTTCTTTAAGGTCACAAGAAACACCAGTAGAAGTTTCACTATGCTGCAGGAGTACAGCTTTAGCATCTGGGTGTTCCCTGATAGCTTCCTCAACTTCATCAGGTTCAATACAGTACCCATAGTCCTTTTTGAGGGTAACTACACTCAAATTATAAGCTTTTGCTATCTTTTCCCATCTTTCCCCAAATTTACCAAAACTCAAAACTATAACCTTATCACCTTCAGAAAGAGTGTTCTCAACAGCAGCATTCATAGCACCAGTACCTGACGATGCCAGTATATAAACATGCTCTTTCGTTTGAAAAACATACTTAAGCCCTTCCCAAGCGTTAACAAGAACTTCACTAAACTGCTGTGTCCTGTGGTGAAATATTGGTCTTGACATCTCACTTAACACCTCAGGCGGTATTTCAACAGGCCCAGGTGCATAAAGATGATACTTCACAAGCATCCCCATATCTCCCCCTCTTTTTTGCTAGCATTTTGTATGTTTTAATTCGTCTGTTTCAACTAGGCTTTAAAGCTGTATCAAATTTCAATCTCTTAAGTTTCCTTTTTTTATTGTCCTTCTCTATAGAATGTTGATTTCATATAAAAATTTTATCCCTTTAAATATCATTAGGAGAAAAAGATATATATCATTTTTTGACACAACCTCCTTAAAAAGCAGAATGTAAAACAACTCATCTAGAAAGTTATGCTGTGTTAAAATTCGATCTACGCAACAAGCCACCACGGCTCTTCAACCGCTTCAATCCATCTATGCTGGGATGAATCCATCTGAACAAGCATCCCTGC
>JBKBIJ010000234.1:0-2062 GCA_046299455.1 Brevinematia bacterium
CCAGGCTTATCTTTTATATAACATAGTATTGTTGTTTTATCGTAACCAGTTCTATTAACTTGACCTTCACCAACTATCCAAAACCTAGTAATATTCATTGGATCATCTTCTATGTTTCTAGCAAGTACATTCAAGTTATATTTTTTAGACAATATTTCATTACCTATTGAAGCGGAACCTTCTTGAGTAGCAGCAATCTTTGAAGCTTCAGAGGTACTATTTGTCTCAATTATCTCAACATCCTTAAGGTTATTCTTAATCCAGTCTTCACATTGCCCTATAACTTGTGAGTGGGAATAAAGTTTTTTGATTTTCGATATATCATCTTCTTTTGACAAAAGCGAATGATGTACCCTTAAAAATAATTCACCAAGTATCTTAAGATGAGAATCAACAAATTCATCTAAAGTCTGAGAAACAATACCATTATAAGAATTCTCAATAGGTATAACACCTATATCCGCTCTACCCCTAGACACTTCCCTGAATACATCAGGGATAGTCTTAGTGTAAACCTTTTCAATATCATAACCAAACCTTTTAACAACAGCTATCTCAGAAAAAGTACCTTCAGGACCAAGAAAAGCAACTCTCATACTACTCTGAACATTTCTAGTCATAGATATTATCAACAAAAATATATCCTCTATATATTCATAAGGTAAACCTTTAGAAAGCGAAATCTCTTTAACTCTATTTATAACCTCATTCTCCCTATTAAGATCATATATCGACAACCCGTTCATTTTTTTTATTTCTGCAATTTTTAAAGCAATAGATATCCTATCCTTAATAAGAGAAAGAATAGATTCGTCTATTTTCTCTATATCTTTTCTCAAACTTTCAACATCAAACATGTCTACACCTCCAAGGAAACATCTAAAACTTTTTTCATATCATTTAATATATTATCTCTTTCATTCGGAATACCGAGATGTTCTAGATATTTCATAGCAATTACATTTCGTTTATCAGCAACACCCATCTCCTTAAGATTCTCAGAAACAAAATTATACGAAAGCTCGTTAGCAGAAGAAACAACCAATACATCGCTTACAACATCATTTGGAGCGGAAAATGGATCATCATGATAAAGAACAACATCTGAGATAAATTGTGGTAAATTCCAATAATTTGCTAGAAGATGACCAATAACATTATGAGAGACTCCAAACATTTCTTCCTCACTCTGAGAAATAGACTTATTGTGTAAAAGAAAATTTTTAAGAAACTCGATTTTGTACTCCTTAGCAAAACTACTAAGTACGATTTTCCCAATGTCATGCAATAAACCAGCAACAAAATACTTCTCAGGATCATGCAATTTAAGTTTCCTAGCAATAATTCTAGCACCACCAGCAGCAAGCATAGAATGTTCCCACAATCCTCCTACACTACTAAATAAGTAACCTGAGGAATCAACTCTCATAACAGATCTTATAGATATTGCAAGTACTATACTTCTTATTGTGTTTAAACCCAAAACAACTATAGCTTCCTTAACCGTAGATATCATCCTAGGAAAACCATAGTAAGCAGAATTTGACATCTTTAAAACCTTTGCAACCAAAAGAGGATCTTTCTCCAAAAGATTTTCTATCTCTTTTATACTCACTTCAGGATCTTCAAGCTTCTTTAGCAAAATACCTACTATAAAAGGCAAAGGCGTTGTATTTTCTATTATCCTATTCCACTTGACCAACTGCTCTTCATCCATAGAAAAATGATATTTATCCCAAACATCAAAATTCAACTAATCATGCCCTAATTTCAAGAAAGAATTCAATACCCACCTCACTTAAACATCCTATTAGTACATGTGCTCTTATTATGATATTTCTTTGAAATAATTTCTAAGAGCAAGTAGTATCTTTTAAGTGATATTCCTAAGAATCTTCTTTAAATCTAGCTAATCTTTGGGGGAGTTACATTGTTAATTTGGGGAAATATGGTTTTAAGGTATGAATTTTCCTTGAGGGGCAGAGATCTAGTTAAGAGATTATCTAAATTTTTAGAAATATTTTTTAACACACTTAAGTGAAGAGTAGCACTTTAAAACAGA
>JBKBIJ010000235.1:0-2017 GCA_046299455.1 Brevinematia bacterium
ATGGAAATACTATCCTAGGAGAATAAAAAGAGAGAAATATTATAACTTTTAAGGAGAAGTAATTTCTTTGAGTAATAGATTTTTAAAGATTTATCTAATTTCTTAGATGTTTTTAAACATCTTTAGGCAGTAAGGTAATATTTTCAAAGCATCATTACTTATTCATACAAATGTTCTTATCATATTATTTCTATTGTATAACTTTTTAAGAATGATAGGTTCTTGTAGGTATTATTCCTTTAGAAGTTCTCTATAGAGTTTAGATACCTATTATTCTTAACAACTTGTTTAATATTTGTTTTTAGAAAGCCTTATTGAGAATCTAATTCCTAAATTTCTTTCTTCAGACTATCTCTACTAAAAAGTTGTTCTGATAAGTTATTCTTATGTTATTCCTTCTTAATAACTTCCAGATGAAAGTAATTTCTTGTGGTTATAGGTATTTTTTAATGATTTACCTAATTTTGTTGTAAGATATGTTCTTAAAAACCTAAAAGAAAAGCAAGTGAAAGGTCCCCTCTTACAGAAGGTAATCACTCTATTCTAGGAGCAAAAGATAAAAAAGTATAAACTGAATAAAAGAAGGGAAAAATAAATTATGTTATGAGGAGTTATTATTTTTCTTCGATTGATTTTAGGGACATTACTAGAGATGGTAATAAATTTTGGGATACACTTAGCTGTTGAAGAAGATGTTTCATAAGTTTAGTCTATGCCTATATTTTTCTCTATTAAAACAAAGAAATCTTACCATATACTCCCAAAATTTGAAGAGACATCTAGAGGCTAATCACTCTTGAAGAAACTACATTTCCTTAGAAGCTATTACACATAAATATCATAGGATAAACTATTCAAATAGATTGCAACAAACATAGGTTAAAGAAGGAGACTTATGAGATATGCACTAAAGCGATGTCGAGATACTAAGACTTCTCAAAAATATGATTACTCCCATAAGGAAATTTTTAATGCAGTCTCATATCTCTTTCTAGATTTTTCACTGACTGAGGTTTATTTTTTAAACATCCTCTGATTAAAGTGGAAACTTACTTTAACAACTAATTCATAATCATAAATTATGAATAGAATTTTTTTATTTCTAACATTGATCTTTATTATTTCTTGCTCCAAAACGGAGTTCGATTACAAAAATGCTAAAGTTATTGACATCAAAATGGGGCAAAGTGGAGATTTAGCAGTTCTCTACAGCTCAAACGAAACTGTAAATGTATATACATTCAGCAAACTTATTAAATCTTTTGAAAGGACATCACTATTCGTTTCCTACGGTACAAACACATATGGTGGATACTATAAAGTCTATAAATTTGGTTTCTTAGGTAATAAACTATATATCATTGCTAACAAACCTACTTTAGGCTGTCTTGTTAATGTAGACGGAAAAGAATTTGGATACTACACTTTTGTAACCGAATTCTCCTACTCAATAAACGGCAAAATGTATGGGTACATATACAACATGGGTGGAGAATTCGACGGTACAAATATAATTGGAGGTAAATACTATATAAACGTCAATGGTATAGACTATGGACCTTACGACTATGCTCAAAACTTAATATTTTCTGAAACCGAGGACACGTTTTCCTTTACCTTCAAAAACAAAGGTAAAACAGGTATCAAATTTGGAGACTACGAATATCAATACTACAATAACGTTATACCCCCTAAAAACATCTTCAATCAAACTAAATTCATATACCAAATAAAGAAAGATTGGTTTTTATACCCCAACGAAAAATTACCACCAAATACCTACGGAATGATATCAATCGATCAAAATTACTATTTACTGATATCTAACTACAATAAAACAATATTTTCTAACCAATTTAGAAATTTCTCAGTCGAAGGTAAAGTTATCGATATCAAAAAAGACAAGAAATACTGGATACTATCAGAAGTTAATGAAGGGAAAAAATTAATCTCATTAGATGAATCATACGGTCCCTACCAAGACATTCAAAAATACGAAACATTAGAAACTAAACTC
>JBKBIJ010000236.1:0-2011 GCA_046299455.1 Brevinematia bacterium
TTCAAGAGAGAAAAAATTAATGATGTATTAAGCTACTACCATTAAGAGTTAAAAACTTTTAGAGAAATGAAGATGTTTACAGTAAGGAAGTAGTGCCTTGGGTACGAAATTGACATAGTTAAGGTACTTAGCATTTAGTATAACGTATACAGAGGTTATCTGATGAGATTGGAAAGGTTTACGAAGAAGTAGACCTTTTTATTTTTAGTACAAGAGGGAACAGAGATAAGGGAAGTGAGTAATCATATAAAGGCAGTTTATGTTGGTAATTAGCAGGATGAGTTGTATTAATGTGGTAGAAGTTAGTAGGAATTATCTTATACCTTATCCTTGCTAAGGGTATTTATAGATTTTTGATACAATCTCTATTTTTTATTGATAACAATAATTGGTTTTTATAAAATTTACAAAGAGATAAGGAGGTTTTTATGAAAAGGGTTCTGCTACTTATGATTCTAACAGTATTTTCATACTCTGTATTTGCTCAAGTTAAAGTTAATCTATGGCACGCATACAGAGGTGACGAAAAAAAAGCTATTGAACAAGTTGCTAATACATTTAATATAACATATTTTGATGTACAGGTTACCCTACTTCCAGTACCTTTCGATGCAATGAATGATAAACTTAGAACAATGGTACCTCTTGGTAAAGGTCCTGATTTATTCATATTTGCACAAGATTTTACTGGTGAATGGGCAAACAACAACATCATAGTACCCATAGATTCAATGATAACAAAAGAAATCGTATCACAGTTTCCAAAGTATCTACTAATGGCATACGTTTATGGTGATAATGATAATCTATGGGCACTCCCAATGTCATTTAAGAATTTAATACTTTTTTATAATAAAAGTTATATATCGAAAGTACCAAATACCTGGAGTGAATTGATAGAATTAGCTAGAAAGTTTAACGATCCAAAAGCTGGACCATACGGAAGAAGAGGATTTGTATATGATATGGGTAATTTCTACTATCATACTATGTGGATACAAGGATTTGGTGGTAAAATATTTGAAAAGAAAAAAGGAACAGAGTACTTCCCTCTATTGGATTCAGAACCTGTTTACACTTCAATAAAGTACGTTCTAAAACTTAAGAAGCTAATCAACCCTTCAGGTGATCCTAAAGGTGAAGTAGGAGCTGATGGAGCAACTGTTACTGAGTTATTCAATTCAGGAAATGCATTATTTGTTGTTAACGGTCAATGGTTTAGAGCTGAAATATCACCTAAAATTGATTACGGAGTTGCTCCTTTCCCAATAATAGATGATCTACCTGGAATAAAGGGCTCAGGAAGGAGAGCTATACCATTCTTAACAGTCGAAGGAATATTCATGTCATCAAACGTAAAAAATAAACAAGCTGCATTTAAAGTAATGCAGTTTATAACAAGCCCACAGGCAGGAAGAATATTTGCTAAAATTGGCAAGCAAACCCCAGCAAATATCGGTGCATACCAGTATTCTGAAGTAAAAAACGACCCAATATCCCAAATCTTCATAGAGGCAGCTAAAGAAGCTATACCAATGCCAAATGTACCTGAAATGGCATTAACATGGTCTCCCGCAACAAGTGCACTCGTAGAATCCCTTGGACTTGACTCTGATGATCCTCAACTAGACTCAAAAATAAAAAATATATGGAAAAAAAGACAAAACGAATTATTGAATCTAATAAAAACAAGCTTAAAGAAATAAAAATACTCTATACAAACCTCAGCAAAAAAATTCTAAATTCATAAAAAATAAACTATTATAGTACTAAGGTTATCATTCCAATAGATTACTATTTTTGATTGTATCAAAAAATATTACCTTTATACCTAAAGTTATCCTAAAATAATCCCTTAGAAATTAAATACATCATAAACATACCTCTTTGCTAGTAAAGAATCTCTAAAAAGTTATAATAAAACCACCAAACATCAAACATTCTCAAAGCTTAGAAGTACAGAAATCTCTGTTTCTAATCTCACTCTTATTAAGTGTGTTTTAGGTTAAGT
>JBKBIJ010000237.1:0-1973 GCA_046299455.1 Brevinematia bacterium
GGATCATATTGCCACGTACATACTCTGTATGAAAAATCGGGAGTTAGTTGTATTAGTGACAAGCTTGTTAGCCTAGCATTATTTATTAGGGAGTTTGGTGGTGGGTTACCATTTGGGTCTCTCGCTAAGTCGTATGTTCTATTAGGTACAGAATTTGGTTCATTAGCAGTAGACAAGTTAGAAGGAGGATCAATTATTATGTTGCTAGGGAAATTATCAAATCCAACTAAAGATATCACACTAAGTGCATGTCGTGAGGCTGCTTGAGCAGCCGCCTCTGCCTGTGTTTCTATATAGTTATTTCTACTTATTAACATTGAAGTTTGTACCCTGTAAGTTAAAGCACCAAACAAAATAAACAAAATTAACATAACTATCATAAATATTACCAAAGCTATCCCTTTTTTTACTGCTTTTTTGTGTAACACAATGAGCTTTTTCATCTTTTTTACTCCTTTCTATATTTCAGGGTTTACTATATTTTTTAGTGTAACCGTTCTCCTTATGAGGAATCTTTTAAATCTATCTCCTCCTACTCCTGTTAAGGGGTTTCTATCTAAGCCTAGAAGATTTCTATGAGTACTTCTTACTACTATTGTGTATTCTACCATGGTGACCTTTGATTCTTCTCCTGCGGGTATAGAGTCATACCATCTTATGTTATTGTTTTGATCCAAATCTGTTTGATTATCATTGTTTAGATCTAAGCCAACCCTTATGTTAAAACTCTCTACATTACTAAGAATTATTAATCTGTTAAATGGTCTATCTGTTCTAAAATTATAGGTTTCTATAAATAACTGATCATTTTGATCTACTCCAATTTCCCCTCTAAATATGTTTCTAGGCTTCATTATTCTTACATTATTGGTTTGTGGTAATCTATTAACTATATCTTTGTTTAGGTTTCCTCCATATAAAGTTAAAGGTCTGTGTTGCATATGGTTTGCTTGGTATTGTACTCGGGTTATATAAAAGACTACTCCTACCCATCTACCTGTATTAGGATCCTGTGAATACATAATTACTGGGTATACACCATTTGTAGGATCGTTATCGTTATTTACATTAGGATCTGGCCATATTTCTCTTATATCTGGTGTTCCATTGTTGTTTGTATCAACTTGGTTGGATAAGTTTCCGTCTAACACATCTATTTCAGCAGCGTTTCCCCCTCCTAAATTTCTTGCACTACTTATGAAACCAAGTCTATTTTCTTCTAATTCAAAGTAGAAGAAAGAGATTTCATCTCGATCATTGTTATTTAACAATCTTATTTGATTAATTTGGTTTGCTATTTGATTATTAACAACTTGGTTATTTTCATCAACATAATATAAAGATGATAGAACTGTTCCTTCTTGGGTTGCGGTATATCCTGCATTTGTAAAATGGAAATCTAAGATATTGATAGCTGTCTGAAGTGAATTTTGAAAATTAGCTATTACATCCAAAGTTTTCGAAGCTTTTTGTTGGTAAATTAGTATTTGAACAAGAAAAATTACTATTATTGAAAGTAATACCGAGTATATGAGAGTTTCTAGCAAACTTAACCCTTTATTTTTGTTTTTTTTCAATATTCTTTACCTCCTAAATAGTTTTTAGCTAATTAAGGTTTCTCTTAATTAACCTTATATCACCTCCTGAGGTTACCCTAACTATGTAATTATATCTATATCTATTTTCGACTGTTTGATTGGTAAAGGTAATTTCGATTTCTTGAGTATTATTAAAAAATGTTGTTGTTGCCAAACCCAGTCTGTTGAAGATAATTATATTTGTTTGGTTATTTGGTAAGAAAATTAAATAACCCCATACTGATCCATTGAATACTCTTACTTGTGATAATGTTGTATTTGATCTTCTTAAGAAATCCAAGTTAGAGGGGAATTGATGGATTATTCTTTCGTTGTTATCTCTTAAATTATTTCTATTTTCATCTATGAAAACTGAAAATATTCTGGTATTTGGAT
>JBKBIJ010000238.1:0-1960 GCA_046299455.1 Brevinematia bacterium
CTACCAACTATATACACTATTCCCTTTTTCATCTAATCCCTCCAAAATAACGTAGTTCCTGATAAATTCAATATTACTTTCAACAACTGCTTCAATATCAAAAAGCTTATTCAAAAGATCATCAAAACTTTCCGGGAAATCCAAAGAAGTAATATTCAAGATAGGAATCTTAGATACAAAATTACAAGCAATATTATACAACATTTTCAAATAAAAATCATTTCCATTAAGATACTTCTTACCCAACTTATAAACAATAAACTCTATATCAAAAAGATCTAAGAAAATTTTATCTATAAAACTACCTTCCCTCTTGGGCAAATCAACAGAAAAAGAATTACCAAATTTATCCAAACTGTTATGCCTAATCATATAATCGAATATTTTAATTTTCAGATCTTTCCAATACTTCTTCACAAAAGACTGGAAATCAAAACAATACGAAGATTTGTAAGAACTAACTATAAGCTCTACGATTCTGTGTAAAATAGCTGGTGGTATCTTTGCAAAAGCCCTACCAATAGGTAAACCAGAATTCGCTCCATATCCACCAAAAACTATAATACTCATGACTCTAAATTTATTTCTAAACTGAGATATTGTAAATATTCCTATATCACCTAGATGATGATGTCCTGAAGAATTTGGACAACCTGAAATATTTATCTTAATTCCAACTTTACCAACTAAATCTCTAATCCTATGAGATAAAACTTTGGTGTCTACAATAGCTAAGTTACAAGAAAACGTAGATGTACAAGAAACTATATTATCAAAAGCATTATCTTCCTTAAGAATCGAAACACCAAAAATTTTCAAAATATTTTCAACCTCTCTTAAATAACTTTTGGATAAATTAGGAATCACAAAGTTTTGCCTATTATCGATTATAATTCTTTTATCACCAAATTTTTGTGAAATAAAACATATCAAATTGATAAAGTCTCTTCGAATATCACCGTTATCAATGATTGTTTGAATATAAAACTTATCTTCTTGCTTCTGACTTCTGAAAACAACATCTACACCAAAATTGATTTTAGAAATCTTCATAACGTCAGTTAAGTTATTACTATGAACATCTTTACAAAAAGATAAACTACTAATATTTACATTTGGTTCTAAAGATTGTATATCCTCCACAACTTTCTGAATACCATTCATAACTAAAACATCCTTAGATCTAACCCTACCAAAGCTTTTGATATAATAAAGTGTCGATATCAACTTTTCTAGAGAATCTTCGACATTGACAAAATCAAAGATAATACTCGCTTTTCTAGGTATAGTACCTAAGCTACCTCCAAAAACAAACTCAAAACCTTTTTCCCCATTCTGAACTTTTGCAATTAGACCAATATCACTCACAAACGCAAGTGCTAAATCCTCATCTGAATCTGAAATACCTATTCTAAACTTTGGATGAAAATCCTTCATATGAAAATAGTCTGTCAATAATTTTAAAGCTAACCTAGAAAAGTCAATTACATCAAAAACTCCATTTGGGTTTATACCACTAAGATAGCTAACAGAAATAAAACTCGAAACACTAGGTTTATAACTACATCCTATTCTCTCAAGTTCTACTACTAATTCGGGGACATCACTTAGATCAATGTTTTGTATTTCCAGATTTTGCTTGGTTGTCAAGTGAATGAAACAAATATATTTTGGTAAAATGCTATTAATCTTCCATAAAATTAATGAATCGAAACAACCAAGGTTTGAATATACTCTTATAGTAAATTTTTTACTCAAACTGTGGTAATTAATATTGTTTTTCCTAAAATTATCCAAAAGGTCTTTAAAAGATATTTTGCCTTCCAAAAAACTATTTACATAAAAACTTAAATCTTTCATAACAAACCAATCGTATGGAATAATTGACAAAATGAGAAAGAAAAAATTATAGGGGATATCAAGGAGAAAACCCATACTTTGAGTATTTTACTGACTATAG
>JBKBIJ010000239.1:0-1948 GCA_046299455.1 Brevinematia bacterium
ATACTGGAAGAACCTGAAAGGTTTGTTGAGAATCTTAGAAAAGTTTTTGTAAAGGTTGATTAGCTTATAAATCTATCTAGTATAGTTATAATGTCTTTTAGATTGTCTATGATGAAATCTGGCTCAAATTTCTCTAGTTCTTCTCTCGACATTTTCCCAGTTGTTACAACTATTGATTTTATTTTGTTTTTCTTGGCAGCTATTATGTCTCTATGAGAGTCACCTATGATAAAGAAGTTGTTAAATTTAGTTTTGTAGTATTTTTGGGCTCTTTTTATAGCTATAGGTACTAATTTTTCTCTTTCTTTTTCTTCATCTCCGAATGCTCCTACATGAAAAAATGTATCAATTTTTGATGGTTTTAGTTTCATGTATGCTACTTCTTTTATGTTGCCCGTGAGGAGGCAATTGTAGTAATTCTTGTAAGTGTATTCTACAACTTCATAAGCGTTTGGTAAAGTTAAAATCTTTTCTGGTGTTTCCTCTATGATGTTTTTGAACAAAGTTGAAATTCTTTTAAAGACTTCCGACATTTTGATACTAATCTCTTTATCGTCAATGTAATTATCTTTTAGGATTTTGTATATCACTTCTATATCTGTAGTTCCTATCCAATCAATATGATCTAGCGTTATATCTTTATTGAGCACTTCACAAAGTGCTTTTTGGTAAACTAATCTTCCGGTTTTATCTAGTTTAACTAAGGTGCCATCGATATCATAGAGTAATAATATAGGTTTCCTATAGGACATATTTTGCCAAGTCTTCGTTGTATATTATATCTTTGAGTTTTTGATCAACATAATCTTTTGATATGATTATCTTTTTTGGTGCTAATTCTGGTGCTTCGAATGATATATCTGATAGTAATCTTTCCATAACAGTATACAATCTTCTAGCCCCTATATTTTCAAGTTTTTGGTTAGCTTCAAATGCAATTTGGGATATTCTATCTATTGCGTCTTCTTCAAACTCCAGAGTTATACCTTCGGTCTCTAGTAACATTTGATATTGTTTTACTAATGCGTTTTGGGGTTCTGTTAAGATTCTTCTTAAGTCCTCTTTGGTTAGAGGGTTTAGTTCGACCCTGACGGGGAATCTACCTTGGAGTTCTGTTATGAGGTCTGATGGTTTATATTTTGTAAATGCTCCTGCACCTATGAATAGAATATGATCGGTTCTTACAGGGCCATATCTAGTGTTTACTGTGGTCCCTTCTACAATAGGTAGGAGATCTCTTTGTACTCCTTCTCTTGATACGTTTGGTCCTGATGTTTCACCTTTTGATATGAGCTTATCTATCTCATCTATAAATATTATACCGTCTTCCTCTGCTCTCCTTTTTGCCTCGTTAGCTATGTCAGAAGGGTTTATAGATTTTTCTAGCTCTATTGAGGATAGTATTTGTTTTGCTTCTTTTACTTTTGTCTTCTTCTTCTTTTTCTTTTCCCTAGATCCGAAGATAATGTCGAAAGGGTTTTGAATTTCTGTTATTGATCCAAACATACCAGTTTCTATCATTTCTTCTAAGCTCATAGGGATTTCTTGCTTGGGTAACTCCTCTAATTCTATTTCTATAACAACATCGTCGTATATTCCTTTCTTGATTTGTTCTAAAACATCTTCTTTATTTAACTCTAGCAGTGATGGATTAGTTTTTATGAGATATTTATATATCGTTTCATCTACTTTTCTTTCGTACTTTTCCTCATTTCTTGACATGTACTCTTTCTTTACCATTAGATATGCTACATTCACAAGATCTCTCACCATTGATTCCACACTTCTACCTATATATCCTACTTCTGTAAATTTTGTTGCTTCTACCTTTACAAACGGAGCATTTATTATACTGGCTATTCTCCTAGCTATTTCTGTTTTACCAACACCAGTTGGTCCTATCATCAAGATATTTTTTGGAATTATATCTTCTTTTATTTTTTCAGGT
>JBKBIJ010000240.1:0-1936 GCA_046299455.1 Brevinematia bacterium
AAAAAGGAGAGAGTAGATTAGATACTCTTAAGACAATAGAGTCTATGAAAGTGGATGCTGTGGTTATAAGGTCTAGCATATCAGGTTTGCCGTACTTACTGGCAAGAGATTTGAAAGAAATTCATATAATAAATGCAGGTGATGGATCGCATGAACATCCTTCTCAAGCATTGCTTGATGCGCTTACTTTGAAATTAAAGTTTGGGAATATAAGAAAAATAAATTTGTCAATAGTAGGAGATATACTTTTCAGTAGGGTTGCAAGATCTAACATATTACTTATGAAGAAAATGGGAAATAACAATTTGATGGTTTTTGGCCCGACAACCTTGTTACCAAAGGAAATTCAGTCTTTTGGTGTAACGATAGCAAGGAATTTTGAAGAAGTCATAGAATTTTCAGATGTTATAATGCTACTGAGAATACAAACGGAGCGACAAAATTCTGCATATGTCCCTTCAACTAGAGAGTATAAGGAGTTTTGGGGAATAACGAAGGAAAAACTAGCATTGATTAACAAAGATATATTCATAATGCATCCAGGACCTGTAAACAGAGAGGTTGAGGTTTCATCTGATGTAATTTATTCACATAATTCCCTAATTCTTGATCAGGTAACTAATGGTGTTGCTATAAGAATGAGTATCTTAACTCATATATTCAACTCGAAATTCCAAAGTTGAAATATCTCTAGAGTATTCCAAAAAGTAATATCATATCTTATTGAAAAATTTTTGTAATTTAAATATAAGCTGAAAAGAGGATTTATGCCTTTGAGTGTACCATAAAAAATACCACTTTCAACACCTATAGAAAAATTGTTATGATCTAAGATCGTTGAACTTAGAGAACCAAAGATATCTTGATAGTAATAGTTAATGTTAAAAAACACTTTGGCTTTAATATTTTCGTTAAAACTATATTTGTAGATTCCTTCAAAGTATACTAAATCGTCAAATTTGATAGATCCAAATAGATGTATCGATCCTAAGTTAAAACACAGTCCTATCCTACTACCTAGATATATTTCTGAAAATGAAAAGTAATATTCATATCTACCAAATATCGATATATAGTAATCTAAGTTTCCTAGAAGTATATTCTTGTATCCTAATTCAGAATAAATATCGTAAATTCCAATTACTCCCAAATCGTTTTTATATTCATCCAAAATGTGGAAATCACCAAAGTATCTGCTTGATAAGGTAAAGAAAAAATTTTCGTAATTTATACCTGTCCCAATTGTATTGTTATCGAAAGGTTCAATGGAGTAGTAGAATGACCAGAAAGTACCACTTTTTATAATGTTGTCGACCATCTTTATTTTATCGAAATAGCTATAAGATAGATTGGTGAATATTAAGATGAAAGTAAAAACTAATTTGATTAGTTTAAAATTCATGATATTGAATTATAACTATTGATGAATTTGTAAAACAAAGATTATTAAAATAAGGATGTGAAAATTCTAGTTGTCTCATTTTACAAAACTTTGTGGTGGGTTTTATCAGGGATACTTCTGTATCTGTCTTTTCCGCCAAATGGAATTCCTTTTCTCGGCTTTTTTGCTTTAATACCTAGCATATATAGAAGTTACAAAGATGGATATATAAGAGTAATATTCGATTCACTTGTTTTTTCGATAATATTCTGGATATTAGCGGTTGATTGGTTTTCTTCTTTTCATCCACTAGCGTTAGTAGCTATAATTTTACCTTTGTATTTGTTTACTATGTTTCCTTTTGCTGTTTTCTCATCTGTATCAAAAAACTTTAGTGAGGATGGAATTATACTTTTTCCATTTCTTTGGGTAAAAACAAAATATTTTCCATCATGGGAAATTTTTATATATCCTAACATTTCATTATCAATAACTTTTTCCAAAGTATAATTTTCTTCTTTTTTACCCACATAAACATCCATCCTATTAACTCTT
>JBKBIJ010000241.1:0-1859 GCA_046299455.1 Brevinematia bacterium
GGCTATACTTTACAAAAGCATACCCTCTCATTGCATAAGGTATGGTTTGTATATAATTAGAATTAGTACCACCAAAGACAATTAACTGATTATTCGTATAACCACTAGGCAAAATACTATAATTCGAGTTGTTGAACCCCCAATAAGAAAACTCTCCGTGAATCGTTAGAACATCTAAAACCCATTCGAGTATACCTGTACCACCAATCCAACCACCACTTGAAACACTTTCCCATGGTGGGTTACCACCTTCAGCAAATCCATACTTCTGGAAAGGAGCTGCATCTTGTGGGTAAGGTGACGCACTTTGGTTACCATACATCTCTAGAACATCCTGTATTTTAGCATTTGCATAATCCCCTCTAGCAGCCATAATAGAGTAATAATTTGATACAAAGAACCCTTGCAATACAAGATTAACACCACTTCCAAATATATTATTAACCTTCAAAGTAGGTACCCCAAAGAACCCCAAAAGAACATTCGTTCCAACAGGAATACCAACACCACCATCAGATATTCCAGCTCCCTTCTCAACTCTAGAAAATCCACCTTTAATATAAAGATCAAAGTCAGCAACCCCCGGAAGTTTTAATACATATCTAACTTGACCGTCAAAAGCACTATTAGCTAACCTAACAACAGTATCATAAGCAGAATTCTCATTGATAGTTCCCAATTCATAATCTGTATAACTATAACCAGAAACAAATAATTCAAATTCATTAATACCAATAAACTGTAAAGGTTTCAAGAAAGTTTTACCAGCCAAAACGTGATCTTTGAGTGTATAATTTCCTAGAGACCAATTCAAACCTAACCAAGGAAATGGATAAAACAACCCAAAATGATAAGAAAGGCTTAAGAATTCAGAAGAACCATCTATAAATATTCCTTTAAATTTATCCCTATCAGGATACGACGCAGCACCAACAGTCCAAGGATCAACACTTACATCATAGTTACCTATAGATATATAATCAACAGTCGGCAATGGCCTAACAAACTGGAACCTAAACGACTGAAAATCGATTGGTACATACTGAGGACCTCTATTATCTCTATTGAAATTACCATTCCATACATCCCACCTAGAATCAGATCCCCACCAACTCTCTAACCTAGCATAAAAATTCAAGATCTCTGTAAATATTTTACCATAGAATTCCAAAGTAAACCTAGAATAAACACCATTATCGTAGTGAGCTTCTGGAACAAACGTTGTATTAAGTCCACCTGCACCAAAACTACTTACCTGTTTAGCTATAGGAGGATTAGCATCGTATAAGTTGGGATACCATTGAACATTCACACTTCCTGCAAAGGTAAAATTATCTGAAACATACTTATCCTTAGGTGCTTCAGGTTTTAACTTTTCAGACATAACTTTGGCAAATTTAACATACCCCATAGGCGGTTTCCACTGTTCTGTTTGATCTAAGTAAACCATCGGTACAACAGCTTTAACATCCTGTAATGGATTAGGATAGGATTCCCAAACGTTCAGTATCTCAAACTGATCTTTTGCTTCTTGCAGAGTACCTTTAGCAGGCCATACAACAATATCAACAAACTCAGGATCACCCCAATAATCACTACCTCCTCCCCACCTGTGTAATCCTCTATATTCATTCACATTCCTAGTTAAAACATCCTCTGGATCAGGAAACCCTTCATTAGACTGGCTAAATATCTGAAATCCCCATTTAGTAATATCCTTATCAGGAGTTAAATCTAGATCTTTCTTAGAAACAACAGCAATTATAGTCCTACCAACACCTCTTATAACCCTAGGTATAACAATATCTTGCGCCATATCCTTAGCTTTTGAATTAACTTCTATCTCAACTCTCGCCCTC
>JBKBIJ010000242.1:0-1849 GCA_046299455.1 Brevinematia bacterium
GATATTTGGGGGATATTCTTTTTAGGTGGGAGTAATATTAAGCTTAGGTATTTGAAGGTCAAATGTGTGAAATGTTCAAATTTCTAGGTTTCTTTTTTCTGTCCCTCTTTGTAACGAATTCTAGCTATTTCGGTAAAGATGGTTTTAGAAATTTTTGAAAATCTATCTGAAGGACATAAACAAAATAAATAAAATAGGAGAAATATAGGATAATAATATTAGTGAGAAAAAATCATTAAAGTATGTGCAATGACTATAGGATTATTTTTGAAGTTTGTAGGTAAGAAAGCATGGAATAGAGATTGCTTAGTAAGACACTTAAGAACATTCAAATTAAAGTCTACTTAAGGAATTTTTGAAAGTTAATGTGAATTTTTGCTATATGAATGTTAAAAATTTGTTTTGTTAGAGGGAATTATGGATAAAGGAAAGTTTATTAGTTTCTTACTTGAGTTTGGGGTTGTTCAATTTGGTGAGTTTTTGACCAAGAGTGGTAGGGTGACCCCTTACTTTATTAACACTGGGAAATTTGATGATTCAAGAAAATTATCTACGGTTGGTGAATTTTATGCTAAGGTTATTAATGATAATTTTGGTGATGCTACGCTTATATTTGGTCCTGCTTACAAAGGTATACCTCTTTCTGTTGTAACTGCTATGAAGTTGTATGAGATTTACGGAAAGAATGTTAAAGTTGCTTTCAACAGAAAAGAGGCTAAAGATCACGGAGAAGGGGGTAGTATAGTTGGTGAAATTTCTGAAAATGATAGAATTGTTATAGTTGAAGATGTTATAACTTCTGGATTGTCAATTAGGGAGTCTATAAACATTATTAGAAGTGTTGGTAATTCTAGGGTTTTAGGTGTTGTTGTATCTGTAGATAGAATGGAATTGGGTAATAGAGGTAAGCTTGCAAAAGTTGAGATAGAAGAAGATTTTGATATAAGAGTTTTTTCTGTTGTTACCATACTAGATATACTGAATTTCATTAAGTCTGGAGGTTTTGTCTCTTTGGATGTTGTAAAAAAAATAGAAGATTATATTTCTACGTATAAGAAGTTTTAATTTTGTTTATAGAATCTTTTAGTTCATCCAGGATTACCTCGATAGGAGTAGGCTTTTTTATTTGTATCCATATATCAAATCCTTTTAGGTTATGTTTTTCTTTTCTTAACATTTCTGAAATAATTCTTTTCAACCTGTTTCTTTTTGTTGATTTCTTGTTGAATTTTCTTCTTATCGATATTGCTATTCTTAATACTTTGGTTTCATTCTCTAATATTGTTATATCCCCAAAAGATAATTTTAAGTTTTTGCCTTCTTTGATCAGTTTTCTAAAGTGTTTTAGGTATCTTATTTTGTGTAATTTTTGGGGAAATGAGAAGTTATTTCCTTCTTGATCTGAGTTCTTCATAGAGCTTTTCGATAGGTATTTCGAAATATCCTAGCACAAGCAGTGAATGGAATATTAAATCAGCTAGTTCATATATTATTTCTTTTTCATTTTGGTTTTTTGATGCTATTATAAATTCTCCTGCTTCTTCTGTGACTTTTTTTAAAATTCTGTCAATTCCTTCGCTCATTTTCTTTGCTACATAAGATCCTTCTGGCATTGTTTTTTTTCTTTCGATTATCACGTTGTAAACCTCATTTATTATTGATGAATCTACTAATTGTTCTTCTCTGTAGAAGCATGTATAGTTACCGGTGTGGCATGTGGGGCCGTGAGGTTTTACCTTGACAAGTAATGTATCATTGTCACAATCAAGTGTTAAAGATAGTACTTCGTGGTAGTTTCCAGATGTTTCTCCTTTGTTCCACAATTTTTCTCTTGATCTACTCCAAAACC
>JBKBIJ010000243.1:0-1847 GCA_046299455.1 Brevinematia bacterium
ACCCAATTTGTTAAAGGATATACTCTTGAAAACCTTAAAGTGAAAAGAGCGACTCTAAATAGTAAAGTAATATTTTTGATACGCTCTTCCTAAAAGGTTTTCAAAATCCATTCGTGTAATATATAGTCATTAATTCTAGAATATGAGTGATATGACGCAAATAGATTTATTTTAGTTGGTTTATTTATAATTCTCGACCAAGTGTCGGTTTGGAGGGTAAAATGGATTCTAGTTTTTTTGTTCTTGAAATGATTAAGGGTAGTTACCTTAAAGATATTGATATTGAGGTTTATGAGGCAATAGTTAAGGAGATGGAACGACAGGAATATCATCTTGAGCTTATTGCTTCTGAGAATGCAGTATCTAGAGCTGTTCTTGAGGCAATGGGTAGTGTTTTAACTAATAAGTATGCTGAAGGGTATCCTGGCAAAAGATACTATGGGGGATGTCAATTTGTTGATGTTGTTGAATCTTTGGCTATTGAAAGGGCAAAGAAACTTTTTAATGCAGAGCATGCTAATGTTCAGCCTCATTCTGGTGCACAGGCTAATATGTCTGTTTATCTTGCTTTTCTGAAACCTGGTGACACAATTCTTGGTATGGATCTTTCACATGGAGGACACTTGACGCATGGTAGTAAGGTTAATTCTTCTGGGAAAATTTATAACGTTGTATACTATGGTGTTAATAGAGATACCGAAATGATAGATTATGATGAAGTGGAAAGTATAGCAGAAAAAGCCAAACCGAAAATTATAATATGCGGTGCTAGTTCATATTCAAGACAAATAGATTTTAAGAAATTCTCTGAAATTGCTAAAAAAGTTGGGGCTTATCTCTTGGCTGATATAGCCCATTATGCAGGGTTGGTTGTTGCTAATTGTTACGATTCTCCAGTACCTTATGCAGATTTCGTTACAACAACAACTCACAAAACTCTAAGAGGACCTAGAGGAGGATTGATACTTACAAAAGACTTGTATGGAAAAGACATAGATAAGGCGGTTTTCCCAGGTGTTCAAGGTGGACCTCTTATGCATGTTATTGCTGCGAAAGCAGTTGCCTTCAAAGAAGCAATGACCGAAGAGTTTAGGCAATACCAAAGACAAGTTTTGGCAAATTCTAGAAAACTAGCTCAGTGTCTTAGCGATAGAGGTTATAGGATTGTTTCAGGAGGTACGGATTCACATATGTTTAGTATCGACCTAAGAGCTAAAAAAATTACCGGTGGAGAAGCTGAAACTGTACTTGATAAAGTTGGCATAACTGTAAATAAAAATGCTATTCCTTTTGATCCTAATCCACCACTTAACCCAAGCGGTATAAGAATTGGTACCCCTACAGTTACAACTAGAGGTATGAAAGAAAATGAAATGGAAGAGATAGCTGAATATATCGATGATGCGATTAAATATAAGGACAATGACCAGAAATTATATGAAATAAGAGATAAAGTTATAAAACTTTGTAAAAAGTTTCCTCTTTATCTCCAAGAACATTAGTTTCTTAAAGTAATATGTCTCTTTAAGAAGTTATCGAATTTCTTAAGAATATTTCTATCGTTCTTTTCTGTGACTTCTTAAAGAAGTTTTGAGCGATGAGAATATTTTTAAGTGTTGTCTAATTTCTTGGATGTGCTTTTGAAAATCTTTAAGTAGGGGAATAATATTTTTGGATACATTAATTCCGATTTCTTAAGCTTGTTTTTGAACGCCTTTAAGTAAACATTTTTGAAATATCTTCCATTCTTCTTTGGAAGTTGTTTTGGCTAAATTCTCTTCATGATATTTTTGTTCAGAGCTCCTTAGGAATGGTAGTTTTTGGTAAGAGTAAGAATTACCTAATTT
>JBKBIJ010000244.1:0-1704 GCA_046299455.1 Brevinematia bacterium
GGCCCCATAACCCCCCTGGCCGTTTCATAAACCATATCAGCAAACAAACTTATAAAACCCATAAAAATAATGAAATTCACAACATATTTCCTATCATCACTCATATTGCGAAAATTTTATATAAATAAACTTTCAAAAAACAAAGAAAAAGTTACTCCAAACACAAAATAATCTTACCAGTAACCTATCTTACTTCCTCAGTAAGAAAATGATTTTACTTAAGTTAATTAAAACTTCCGCCCTAAAAAAATAAAGTGATTACCTATATTATAAGCCTCATTTTTATATCTTGCTAACAAATCAATTAAAAATATATCATCCTCTATTACACCTATATTCTATTTCTTTTAAGTAGAAAGAAAATTTACCTTTCTTAAGAAGTTATGAAACAGAAATACCATAATAACAAGATCACTTGCCCGAATAAGCTGTAAGGAAGAATGTAAAAGAAAGAGATTTAAGAAATTTGAATCTTGACACAGTCACATGCAATTTGACAAATGATAAAATGATTTTTAAAACTAATCATATGAATGAAGCTAACGTTAAAACAAATGGTAGTAATGAAATAAGAGTAACTATAACTATATCAAAGTTATTACTAAAGGAAGGTGATATTCTTGACCAAGATATATTGTACTACGATAACCTTAAAAAAGGAACAATTTTATCAAATTCCTTAATATCCGCTATACAGCAGATAGACTCAATAGATACTATAAGAGTACTAAGACTCAAAAGCTTAGTTGAAGAGGAGGAAAAGAAAAGAAAAATCGAAAAAATTGAAGTATTTAGAGAGAAGGAAGAAATTGAAACTATAGAAAAAATAAGTGATGCAAACATAAAGCTTGGCTTTACCGATGAAAAGACAGATAAAAAAATCGCCGAAATAATAAAAAATACAATAGAAAAAATAAGAGGAAAAGATTATGAAAAGAAAGTTGAAGAAACTAGCAAAAAACTCGAAAGTAACATCACAGATCAAATAGATTCAAAAACTCAAAGACAAGAAACTCAGAATCTAATAAAAGAAATCTCAGAAAGTTTAGTTGATACTTTTTCACTACAGAACATAACACCAATAAAAAGTAAACACGATGTAATAACTTTAAACCTTTCAAACAAGAGTATATCTAACTATTTTATGGATTTAGTAATATCTGATAGATTATCTTTCATAAATTCAGCAAGAAGCGTAATCTTGAAGTCTATAAACTCATTTGGTGATGACAACGGTGGAATAGTTTTAAGTAGTCTGCTCCAGTTCTCTAATAACGAAGATTATATTCTATCTCACTCAATTTTTGTAATGTCAATTTCTATACTTATAGCTAAAGAACTAACAAAGTTAGTATACGAAAAAACAGTGTATAACAAAGAAAAGCTCGACTACAAATTCTTAAAAGCTATATCACTAAAGACTTTCGATATGGATGACCTAATCAACATAGGAATTGCATGCATTTTACACGATATAGGACTAAGAAAAAATTTTGGAGTAATACTACCAACATTCGAATTCCCAAAGTCTAGTTACTCTAAAATTGAGTTACATCCAAGTGAATCTAGTTTTTTTGCACAGAAAGTACAATTAGACGTAAAAATTCAGAGAGCAATATATGAACATCATGAATATATTGATGGTAGCGGTTATCCAAAGGGAATAACAAGATACTTATCAAAATATTCACCTATAATAACATT
>JBKBIJ010000245.1:0-1685 GCA_046299455.1 Brevinematia bacterium
AATATATCCCAAAACAAAGTATGCTAACACAAAAACAAAAAACATAATTGCACAATTTTCTTGCACTAATTTTGCACTATGCAACACTAAAATATAAAAACGTTTTTATTTACCAATTAAAGATATAATCTTTTCAAAAATTATTTCAGCAAAAATATCAAGGTTTTTGGGGTTTATAGTGTCAATGATGATGGTTTCATCAACACTTGTGTGCTTAAATAATGTAATTTGTCTTTTAGCAAAGTTTCTTGTGTTTTTCTTTATAAGTTCTATCATATCGTTATATCCTAATTTACCATCAAGATAATCCCTCACTTCCTTGTATCCGATAGAATTTAAAGGATATATGTTTTTCCCATAATTACTTATTATCCACTTAACTTCATCAACAAAACCTTCTTTAATCATTTTATAAACCCTATGGTTTATAGCAGAATAAAGTTCACTCCTATTAGGAAAAATAAAGAAAGAATAAATTTTAAAAGGAGATTTTTTTGTTGAGATTTTATGTAACTCAGAGAACTTTTTCCCAGTGATTTCATAAACTTCTATAGCTCTAATTATTCTCCTAGTATCGTTTTTAGATATTTTACTAGCATACTCAGGATCAATATGATATAAATAAGAATACAATGATTCTACTCCATCTTTTTCTACCTTCCTATATAGGTTTTCTCTTATGTTTTTATTAGCACTAGGACCTTCAAAGATTCCCACTTTGACAGCTTTGTAATATAATCCAGTACCACCAACTAAAATTGCTATCTTATTTGAACTGACTAACTTCCAAACAATTTCATCAAACCGTTTACGGAAATCTCCTGCACTGAATACACCTTCGTTAGGCTCAAAAATATCTATAAGGTGATAGGGAACTTCTTTCCTTAACTCAATTGATACCTTAGCACTCCCTATATCAAAGTACTTATAAACCTGTACAGAATCACAAGAAATTATTTCAGTCCCAACGCCAAATTCTATAAGTTTTCTAGCAACATTGTGAGCAATATAGCTTTTCCCACTAGAAGTTGGACCAACTATACAAAAAACCTCCATAATCCAAACTAACCTGCTCTAGCTAATTCAGAATAGTACCTCTTAGCAAAATCCTTAAGTCTCTCTTTTACTTTATCAATGTTTATTTTCTCCTTAGCGGAAATAAAAACAGCATCGGGATACTTAACCGAAAACTTATCAATAACATCTACATCACTAACAATATCTATCTTGTTAAACACATAAACTATTTGAGGAAGATCAAGACCATCTTCTGAAAATATTTCTTTAAGAACTCCATTAACAACTTCTATTTTTTCTTCAGGAAAACTAGAAGATATATCAATCACATGCAAAAGAAGATCTGATGTTTTGACAACTTCAAGAGTTGAATAGAAAGATTCAATAAGCTGGTGTGGCAAACCTTCTATGAATCCAACAGTGTCAGTTATTGTCATAAAAAAACCATCTACGAAAATTCTTTTAGTTTTCGTATCAAGTGTCGAAAATAACTCATCTTTCTCCAAAACATTTGCTTTGGTAAGAACATTCATTAAGGTAGATTTTCCACTTCCACTTTCTCCGACAATTGCAATCGTTTGACCTACTTTCACTCTAAACGATATATTATCCAGTACCTTTTTAGTAGTCTCTGGATAAATAAAAGACACATTTTGGAACTCAATCGT
>JBKBIJ010000246.1:0-1666 GCA_046299455.1 Brevinematia bacterium
TAAAACTGCAAAAGAGAACTCTATAAGCATACATCTCGTTATAGATAGCATAATGTTAAAGGTATATGGTGAAGATGAAGGGGAAATATTGAAGTATTGTAGAGAAAGAGAAATGTATAAAGACACATCTAGTTACAGACGCAGAATCAAAAGTAGATGCAGGCTTAATAGAAATAATTGATGAGAAGATTCATTTTAGAAAAGTGGTTAAGGGAAGATTAAGGTGAATAGGAGCGATTGTGGGAATTGTTATTGTAGAAATGTGTTTATGATCCAAGAGAAGTTTATGAAAGAATAAGATAACAATATTAAGGACTCAGAGGTTATTATACTACATGTAAGAGTACTTGTATATGCATAGTAAGGATTAAGATGGTATACATCGAAGAGTTTGAGAATTTAAATAAGATATGAAAGTTTAGTAAGAGAAGGGAAAAGGAAGTTTTTGGGTATGGTGTTAGGAGAATAATAGAAATGTATTTTATAGATAGATAAGCTATAATGTTTTATTCAATTTTGAAAAATTTTTACATTTTTTTATATTTATATATCGTGGAGTAATGAAATGTTTAATTCGATCGATGAAGTTATTTCAGATCTGAGAAAAGGTAAACTTGTTATAGTTTTTGATGATGAAAATAGAGAGAACGAAGGTGACTTAGTTGGTGCAGCACAGTTTGTTACTCCGGAAATGGTTAATTTCATGATGAAATATGGTAGAGGTCTCATATGTGTACCTATGGATTATAGATTAACTGAAAAACTTAACTTGTACCTCATGACAGAAGAAAATTCCGACAATTTTTCAACTTGGTTTACGATATCAGTTGATGCAAAAGATGGTACAACTACTGGCATATCTGCATACGATAGAAGTGTAACTATAAAGAAGTTAGCATCTGTTGATGCAAAACCTGAAGATTTCAGAAGACCAGGACATGTTTTTCCGCTAAGGGCTAGAAAAGGAGGAGTTATTGTAAGATCCGGACATACAGAAGCTACTGTAGATTTACTCAAAATTGCAGGACTATATCCCGTTGGTGTAATATGCGAAATAACAAACGATGATGGAACAATGGCTAGATTACCTCAGCTTATTGAATTTTCAAAAAAGTTTGATTTGAAAATAATATCGATAGAACAGATAGTAAATTATATCTGGAAAAACGAGAAAATCGTAGAAAGGGTAGACGATGCTTTTTTACCAACCAAGTACGGTGAGTTTAGAATTATTGGGTACAGAGAAATTTTTACTAACAAAGAACACGTAGCTATTGTCAAAGGTGATGTAAAGGACAAAGAGAAAGTTATTGTAAGAATACATTCAGAATGTTTCACAGGCGACATTCTCGGTTCTCTTAGATGCGATTGTGGTAATCAACTCGAATATGCTCTTAGAAAGATTGAAGAAGAAAACCTTGGCATTTTAATTTACCTAAGGCAGGAAGGTAGAAATATAGGATTACTTAACAAGATAAAGGCTTACAAACTACAAGATAATGGTTTAGATACAGTTGAGGCAAATAGAAAACTAGGACTACCTGATGACGCAAGAGATTATGGAATTGCTTACCAGATATTAAAAGAACTAGGAGTCAAAAGCATCAGACTCATGACAAACAACCCAAAAAAGATCCAAAAGATTAAAAACTACGGAATTGAAATC
>JBKBIJ010000247.1:0-1635 GCA_046299455.1 Brevinematia bacterium
CCCCAACCCACTACCCTTGTACCCTAAACTGTTTCTGCCTCTATAAAACTTCTCGAATATTTTATCCAAATCATCTGTATGAAAATCAACAACACGATTTGATATACTCACCTTAAAATGATCTAAATTACTAACAACAATATCTATCTCACCATTACTAGGTGAGAATTTCATAGCGTTATCAAGTAAATTAAAAAGTATAAGCTCTAGCTTATTCTTATCATAAAAAACTTCTTCATCACCACTATAGCTAATGTTAAAAACCAAATTCTTACTCTTGTAAACAGGATAAAGAACGTTGATAATATTATCAACCATCAACCTAATATCAAACAATTCATTATTAAGAAACACTTTTTTCGAATAGATATTAAACAAGCTCGTTATATTAGAAATAGTATTAGAAATCCTTCTTATGTTTGATATAGCAATATTCAAAATCTCCTCAGAATACTCTTTTGACATTAGAATATTTTCAATGGATAGAGACAAATTGGTGAGAGGAGTATTTAATTCATGAGAAAAAATACTTAAAGAAAGTTCATTGAATTCCTCCAATTTTCTAAAATCAGTAATATCAAAAAAATATATCAAAGTAACATGCTCAAATGACCTCAAATAAAGTTTTAGAAGTTTTACATCACCACCTAAGGGAACTTCAAACTCCAAAGAATCACTTTCTTTAAGAACATCTATCTTATGTGGTAACAAAGAGAATAAAGAATAAATCTTTTTACCCTTATAATCATCAGAAATACTAAAAATCTTCTCAACAAACTTACTATATGCTATAATATTTCTTTCTTTGTCAAGGACAATAACCCCTACCTCATCTATCTCATATATCGACCTTAGTAAAATATCTTTAAAGGAAGCAAGCTTTTTCAATTCTCTACCCATAATAAAAAAGTTTTTTAAAATAAAATTTGGTATTTCTTCCATAGAAGAAAAAGGGTAATAATCACGATTAAGTTTCTTAACAACTTCTACAGCAAAATACATACCATTCGAAATCTTCAAAATAAAATAAATAGCACCTGCAGAGATAAAAAACAGTACAACTCCTTCAAATGAATACAACACTCCCAAAAAAAACCCTAGTACAACTTGAAATATCGATAAAACAAATAGGAATACAAAAACAACCAAAACTAACTTAGTTTTACCATCAAGGAAATTCCAGATTTTTTTTATTTTACTCAATTTAACCATTAGCTTCTATTTCCATTATTAAACTGCCATAACCAACTATATCACCATCGTTTAGCAATATAGAAGATATAGTACCTTCAACAGGAGATTCAACTTTATGCTCTATTCCAAGTACTTCTATATTACACAGAATATCTCCCCTAGAAACTTTTTTCCCAACCATAGAGATAACATCACCTTTCTTGTCTCTGAGTTTCAATATACCAACATAAGGAGACTTAATTTCAACTTTATTAACTACATTTAAATCTACATTCTCCTGAGAACTACTTACATCATTAGAAACTTCAAAAGAATAACCATTCTGAGAAACACTTTCCGAAAACTTTATAGAAACTTTTGTGCTCTTATTTTTGAATATAAACGTTTTTATATCATACTCCTTTGCTATGTCAACTAGTTTCCTAATTTCTTCTACCATAC
>JBKBIJ010000248.1:0-1629 GCA_046299455.1 Brevinematia bacterium
AATCTCGTATCTTGTATTATCCATGAGTTTTGTCTGAACTATGTGGGATATAAAGCATCTCTTTAGCTCTTTTTAGCTCGCCAAGCACAACGTTTTGTCTGAACTATGTGGGATATAAAGTAAAAATGTTTTAGACTTAACTCTAAACAAACCAGGTTTTGTCTGAACTATGTGGGATATAAAGTATAGACAGGCTTTCCGATACCGAGCTTTCTGATGAAGTTTTGTCTGAACTATGTGGGATATAAAGAAGTATTTTTTGAACACGAAAAAAGACTTTTTATCGAGTTTTGTCTGAACTATGTGGGATATAAAGTCTTGACGATATAGCTAAAGCAAGAATGCTTGGTAAGTTTTGTCTGAACTATGTGGGATATAAAGCTTCTCTCAGGAGAAGTAAGAGGCAAGCTCGGTGAGGTTTTGTCTGAACTATGTGGGATATAAAGGGCTTTTTTTTCGCTTTTTTTAATTGTAAAAAATGGTTTTGTCTGAACTATGTGGGATATAAAGATTGTTGAGCATGTTCGTTATAAAGCTGCTAAAGCAGTTTTGTCTGAACTATGTGGGATATAAAGTCTTCACTTAAAATCTCGTATCTTGTATTATCTATGAGTTTTGTCTGAACTATGTGGGATATAAAGTTGATATTTACAACTGCTTTACCTTGTGTAATCAGAAAGTTTTGTCTGAACTATGTGGGATATAAAGGTCTATTGTAGGAAATGCTAATTTTCTTGTAATATGGTTTTGTCTGAACTATGTGGGATATAAAGGATTATTTTTCCAGCGAACAATTTTGTAATAACTTTGTTTTGTCTGAACTATGTGGGATATAAAGTCGTGATGCTCGTATACGCTGTCTTCAGGTATACGAGTTTTGTCTGAACTATGTGGGATATAAAGTATTGGATAAAAAATTACAACGATGTGTTAACAAAAGTTTTGTCTGAACTATGTGGGATATAAAGGAGAAAGAAAAGCTTGTAAGAGTGATAAGGAATAACGTTTTGTCTGAACTATGTGGGATATAAAGAAACATCTATGTCTCATAAGTTGCCTTGCTACGAATATGTTTTGTCTGAACTATGTGGGATATAAAGTTTAGAAGGGCCAATCTGAATTAGAAATTCGGGGACAGTTTTGTCTGAACTATGTGGGATATAAAGACGATGTAATTCTTGACAACGGACAAATCAGAGTTAGTTTTGTCTGAACTATGTGGGATATAAAGTTATCCACATAGTATTTTTTAATTCTTTTTCCAAAGGTTTTGTCTGAACTATGTGGGATATAAAGAGAATTAACTACTGCTCCATCTATCAAGTTAGTTATGTTTTGTCTGAACTATGTGGGATATAAAGGAGTTTGCTAATAGTAAAATCCTTATAGCAAGGGAAGTTTTGTCTGAACTATGTGGGATATAAAGAGATTGAAAATAGCGTTAAGAAAAGCTTCAAAATCTTTGTTTTGTCTGAACTATGTGGGATATAAAGAACAACAGCGCAAACGTTATTATGTTAGTTGCAGTAGTTTTGTCTGAACTATGTGGGATATAAAGTGCTCCGTCCGTAAACGGTTTTTCAGGAAATCGTAGGTTTTGTCTGAACTATGTGGGATATAAAGCAAAAC
>JBKBIJ010000249.1:0-1544 GCA_046299455.1 Brevinematia bacterium
AATTGTTAATGACAAGGTAATATAATTTACATACTAGAGAATGAATCCTCAGTTGAAGAAAGTATATTTCCTGGTAAAGTATGCTCAAGTTTATATGTAACACATATATCTCCGGTTAAGCATTCATTTATTAGGTTATGTTGATCTCCTGATATTTCCATTAGCACTGTGATTTTTTCTTTGTTATTTTTGGTAACGTTATGATAAGAGGAATCTTTGATAATTTTTCCACTGAAAACCCTCAAGAATGAAACTCTGCCTTTGTAAGGGTCTGAAAGGGTTTTGAAGACCAGAATTGAAGTTTCTGGATTTTTTGATATTTCATTTTCATCAGAACTTACCAGTATTAACTCTAGATATTTTTGAAGAATTTGTAAAGATTCAGGTATTTTAGCACTTACTGTGAAAAGAGGAAAAATGAGTTTCATTTTGTAAGCTTGTTTTAAATTTCGAATAATTTCTTGATTAGATAATTCTCCGTTTTCTAAGTATTTATTTAATAATTCTTCACTTGTCTCTGCTATTGTTTCCGTTATTTTTTCTAGTAAACTGTTTGTTAAACTTTCATAAGGATTAGAAGTTTCTTTTAAATTTCCTTTTTCAAAAAAGTAAGCTTTTTTGTTTATAACATCTACAATTCCTTTGAAATTGTTATTTTCATATATTGGTATGGTTAGAGGTATTATTCTGTTACTATAGTTTTCTACTAAGCTGTTGACAATATTTTCAAAGTTAAGATTTTCTTTATCAAAATGATTAACTACGAATAATATAGGTAAATTTGTTTTTTCATTGGTTAGGAACCAAGATCTTTCTGTACCCACTTCTATTGGGTTTTGAGCATTTATTACTATTGATGCATTTTCAACTGCATGTATTCCTCCAAGGATTTCACCGATGAAATCAGAGAATCCTGGGGTATCTATGAGATTTAGCTTATAGTTTTTGGTTTTTATAGGGAAGACTTTAAGTATGGTTGTGGTTTTTCTTTTCTTTTCTTCTTCATCTGTATCAAGTAGTGAAGGTGTACCGAATGAGTTTGACTGTCTGTTAAGATAGGCAAGGGTTTCTATTATTGATGTTTTTCCGCTGGAAGTATGTCCTAAGAGGCATAGATTATTTATTTTCATGGTATCCTCCTGTGTTTATGAAATTTTTATTTCTATGAGATTTTTTTCTAAATTTCTAGTTAAATTTCCAGGTATTCTCTGGGTATTTTTTTGCCTGCTTTTAGGGCACATTCTTTATGCCATTTTTTACCACCTATTTTTACCCATTTTGTTCCTTCCAGTAATCCTCCGCAGTATCTGCACTTTGCTGGTCCGGGTTTTTTAGTGCTTGCTTTCTTTTTTTGTGGCATGTTCTAACCTCCTTAGATAAGTCAAAAAAATTACTTATTTTACTATAATTAATTTAACAAAAGTATGTTCTTACCTTTGATTTAATTCTTCTGAAATTGATTCTTCTGAAATTGATTCTTCTAAAATTAGTTCTTCTACTGCATTGAAATAATCATTTGATTTTGGGAATACTCCTTCTAAACC
>JBKBIJ010000250.1:0-1540 GCA_046299455.1 Brevinematia bacterium
TGTAAATGTAGGAAGGATCTAAGTTAGTCATTTTTGAATCATTTATTTCTTCTGAGTGAAGAGAATGTTAATTAGTTACACCTATTATTTCTTAGAGTTTTAGTTTATAGAAAGGAATGGAAAACTTTATTGTCTTTCTAAATTGGTATATGGAGTAGAAGATAAAAATATAGATGAAGTTTAAGCAAGGATATAATATGTTGTTAATTTAGTTATGGGTTAAAGTGGAAAATAAAAGGATAAGTTAAGCAAGGATTGAGCTTTAAGGGATGAGATTTATGTCACATTCTAAATTAAACTTGTTTTTTTTAGTTTTTGTATTATAATACTTAAGTTGAAGGAGGTTTAGTTATTATGAGTAAATTGAATTTGTTTTTTACTTATGTATTAGTATTTCTATTTTTAAGCAATTTATGTTTGTCTAGAGATTATGGTGATTATGATGTTGACACTTCTTTAAAGATTAGGCCTTATGAAGAGATTAAAAGAGAGATAAGGGATAATATAAATTCTATAGGTGTTTTTCCTGTGTCTAAGAAGAAAATAGTTATATATGTTTGGGATTTTGATAACAGAAGTGGTTATAATGTCGGTGCAAGTAAAATCAAAGATGATATATCAACAATTCTTTTAGAGGCTGGTAGGTTTAAGTTGATAGAAGATAGTGTTGTTAAGTTTGCTCTTCAAGAAATGAATTTATCAGGAACTGGTTTTATAGATCGGAATAATATAAAGGAGTTTGGTAAAAGGTTAGGGGTAGAGTACATAATGTACGGATCTATAAACAATAATAATCTTGTTGGTGGTGAACCTAACTTATCTCTTGTTCTTAAGATTATAGATGTTGAAACTACTGAAATAGTTTGGGCTTACGAAGTAGGTTTGAATAGAAAAGATTTTGAGACGAGTTTGGATGCTGTTATTAAAGAGGCTATATATAAAAATAATAACTCGTTGCTTAAAGAGTGGGAGAAGATAAATCAGGATAGTATTGAGTCATATGGTAGGGGTATAGGTTCTATATCAATTTTCTTCGTAAATGCGGGAAAAGGTATAAACGATAGTGCAGCTGTTGATAAGATAACTAGTGCTTTAATACAAGCGAAGATCCCTAACTTAAAGGTTATAGATAGAGCTAATCTTAGGAAAGTAATAGAGCTTATAGGTAAAGAGGGATACGAGGAATCTGCTTTTTTTAAGACTAAGAAAGAGTTTGGTAAGTTTTATGGTATTGATGCTTTTTTGTATGGTACGATTGTTAGAGATCCTAAAACTGGTAAAACAGAAATGAACTTGAAGCTTGCCATTGTTGAAAGTGCTACGATTGATTGGGGTAAGAAATTCAGTGCTGATATTACATCAGCTGAGAGAGAATCAATTTCTAAAATTGAGCAAGAAAAGTTTTCCCAAGGAGTTGCAAAAACTGCTGGTGCAGTTGGCAACGTAATAGCATCTATACTTTCTGCTCCTGGGATAGGATTGAGTTTTAGTGGTGGATGGTGGGGTGGATTTACGACTCCTGGTATGACTTCGAAAGATC
>JBKBIJ010000251.1:0-1536 GCA_046299455.1 Brevinematia bacterium
GCTCTTCTTGGCGCCGAGGGTAAGGGAGAGTTGCTGAGGCTTTACCACGTTGAAAGAGGATACGAAAAAATCGAAGAAAAATTGTCTAAACTAGGTGCTAAAGTAAGCAAAGAAAAATCGGAGCTTATATAATGTATAAGATTTTAAACTTCCTAAAAGTGTCATTACTACTACTCCAAAAGGGAAAAGTATACCTACTCTTGCTTGTTCTGTCTATATTCGTTTTTTCTTCTTTTGTAGTGATCATTTTAGGAATTAGGAATGCTGTTGTTAAGACTGTTGATGAAAGCATTGGTTCTAAGCTACCACCTGATGTCATAAAAGTCACACCTAGGATTATCCCTAAAAACATATTTTCCGGTAATGTAAAGGGATCAGAAATAACTTTGAGAGATTACTATAACATTTCAAGGATAAAAGGTGTCAAAAAAGTTTACAGAATCATGGAAGTACCTTTACCAAGCAGTGTTATACTTAACATTTTCGGTATCACTGGACGATCAGATATGATAACGTATGGAATAGATTACGAACTCGTTAAAAACGATATTTTCAAAGGTTTATCTTTTAAGTATGTTAGTGATCAAAAAGTAATACCTTTTGTAGTACCTAAAAGTATCATCGAAGGATATAATCTAGCATTTTCGAGAGGACAAGGTACACCTTCTGTCAACGAAAAAATACTAAAAGGACTTAGATTTAAATTTTTCGCTGGTAAATCAAGTTTCAAAACCTTGAGTAGATTCATTGAGTTTCAAGGTGAAATCGTTGGCATAAGTGACAAAATACCAGCACTGAGCATATGTATGCCCATCGAAGCCGCTAACTACCTCATAAAAGAACTAGCACCAGATCATAAGTTAACCTACTCAATGCTCTATGTTGAAGTCAAATCACATGAATTTGTTAACGATGTTATCAATAAAATCAGAAAAATGGGGTTTATAATTGAAACATCTTTAGACAAAACAGTATTTGTCGAAAACATAAAAGGATTTATTTCTTACATCATCTTAGGACTCATTGCCCTCGTTAGTATATTTGCAGTTGTTTCTATATTCATATCCACAACTTTATTCGTTACGACCAAAGTTGAGTTTTTGTCTTTGCTCAGATTATTAGGTGCCAATAAATTATATATCTCTTTGCTAATAACTTCTTTGATGGTTTTTATTGTAATGTCTTTTTCATTATTTTCTAGCTTTATAACTCAATCAATCTTCACTAACTATTCTTCCCTTCTCATCGATAAATACGAAATTATTAGCACATTTGTAAAAAAAGAATTCTTTTACCTAACATTAATGGACACCCTTTTACCAGTAATCATTAGCACTAGTTTATCTTTAATATCTTCTACGTTCATCTCACTAAGGTTCTTTGCAAAAAACACATAGTATTAAATATAGACTACTAAAAGGTGAGAATGAATAGAAGAAAATTAGATTTTTACGCATCCTCAGCATAACTTGAAAGGATATAAATAATACTTTAGAATAGATTGAATGTTATCTTTAAGGAGCATATTTTCAAACA
>JBKBIJ010000252.1:0-1514 GCA_046299455.1 Brevinematia bacterium
AAACAAAAAACTAGTATTCTTTGGTGATAAACCAATATCTATAGAAAACATGATACAAATCCTTAAAGAAAATTTCGATCCTCGATTACTAAAAGAATTAGAAATCAATGGTTCATTTGACTATGCTATAAGCTTAGATAACGTAAGATTTAGAATTAACGTCTTCAAAACCCAAGGAAAAATAGGAATATCAGTAAGAAAAACACTAGAACCTCCTAAAAATTTTGAAAAACTTAACTTACCATCCGATCTTATCACAAGAATAATAGAAAAACAAAAAGGGCTTATACTTATTTCGGGTACAGCAGGAAGTGGAAAAACTACAACAGCAGCAGCTATCATAGAATATATCAACCAAAATTACCCCAAAAGAATAGTATCCATAGAAGATCCCATAGAATACGTCTTCTCAGATAAAAAATCCCTTATTACCCAAAGAGAAGTTAACATAGATACCATATCTTTTGAAAGAGGTTTGAAAGATGCACTTAGGCAAGACCCCGATGTAATATTCCTAGGAGAACTAAGAGATCCAGAAAGTGCCTGGATAGCTATAAATGCAGCAGAAACAGGACATCTCGTAATCACTACCATCCACTCAGACTCCACCACTAAAACAATCTACAGAATACTCGATATGTTTAAAGAAAATCAACGAGAAATAGCGAAAGAAGCTATAATGAACTCCTTAAACGCCATAATATGCCAAAAACTGATAACAAGCATAAAAACAAGTAATTTAATCCCAGTAATAGAAATAATGGTAACCACACCCACCATAAAAGGATTAATAAGAGATAATGAAATCCCTAAAATATACGAGTACATCCTTAACGGAGAATATGATGGTATGATAACCTTCGGTAAAAGCCTTAAAAAACTAGTCCAAGAAGGACACCTAACTAGACAAATGGCTTTGCAACTTACTGACCACCAAGAAGAATTACTCCATGTAGAAGAAGAAAAAAGGGATTTTTTCTGGTAATATAATCATTTACACAAATTAAGATATTTATCATAAAATTTGCTAAATGCTTTAGCCAATTCTTTCATTTTCATATCCTTAGAAAGATTACAAAAATTAAAAACAAATGACATAAACTGAGTTAAATTTCTTTTTGAACTATAAAAAACAGCTCTATCAAAGTCTATTATTTTAACACCTTTGTCAGTAAAAATAACATGTTTAAATGGCCTATTCCATTCATCTTTGTAAACACCTTCTAAATCCAAAATGAAACAAATCCTAAAAATTATTTGAAATATTTTCCAGATCTTTATTTCTTTCAACGAAGATGATTTATTAAATTCCCTTAAAAAAGTATATAAATCCATTCCCTCCACTCTTTCCATTTCTATGGATAGTTCCTTTTCATTATAGTTCATAAGTTTAGGAATAAAATCATATTTTTGAAGTTTTCTCAAAGCCCTAACTTCTCTTATGAAATTTGAATAAAACTCTGGTTTTAAAAAAATTTTTTTAACTGAATTTCTATAGTGGATTACTTTACTAT
>JBKBIJ010000253.1:0-1492 GCA_046299455.1 Brevinematia bacterium
GTAGTAGAATTATTTAAAAAGGTACTAGAATACAGAAAAATCTTCTCAGAAGATACATTACAACAATGCATCAAACTCATGAAAGAAGAATACTCAAAAAACTACACCAAAAAAACAAAACCATACGAAGGAATATATGAACTACTAGATTTTCTAAAAGCAAACAACTACAAAATTTCAGTACTATCAAATAAACAACATCTTTTCACTCTAGAGTTAGTTAAACATTTCTTCAAAGATTATAATTTCGTATCAGTAAAAGGTATAGAATCACCAAACGAAAGAAAACCTAATCCAAAACTAGCAATAGAAATTGCTAAAGAAATGGATATAAAGCCTAAAGAAATATTTTTAGTCGGCGATAGTGCTAACGACATTTTAACCGCTAAAAACTGCGGTATGATATCAATAGGAGTCACTTGGGGATTTAAGAACATAGACGAAATAATATCTTCCAACCCAAATTACATTGTAAACCACCCATCAGAAATAAAAAATATCATCACCATAAATAAAAACCATTCCTACTTACCTAAAAAATAATAATAATACACCACAAAAGTAACCAAAAATATACTTTCCATAAAATCTATGATTCCTGTGGTACTTTTAAATAACTTACTTTAAATCATAAAAAGCCTTTAGAAACTAAAAGTTTATAAACTTGAATATTTTATAAACTTGAATAAAGCAGTAATAGTTATCAACAAAGATAGTCAAATAGACATAATACATATGATAAGTTTTAGCTTTCTGTTCATATCCTCAAATCTCTTATCGCTACAGTGAATTAGTTCTTCAAGTCTCTTTCATTGTAGGTTATAAAATCTTCAAACCTTTTGTCCATAACTTCATTAATTAGCTCTATATTCTTCTTGAATTCCTTTTTAACCTCATAAATCTCTCTTTTATTCGCCTCAATATCCACTTAAGATTACCATCATTAATCCAAGATCACTTTTAAATTCTTTATTGTTAGAAAAGGATGTTTCAAAATACTTTAACGCTTAAAGTTAGAAAATACCACCAAGAAATCGAATGACTTCACTGAATAAGCTTTAACAGGAATAGTTATTCAAAAATATAGATAAGAAATTGGATAGCCACTTAAAAGGAGTTTGTTACTTAAAAAAACTAATTTTCTTCAGAGTTTATAAGCTGAAAGTAGCAATTGCACAAATAGTTTGTAAGAAAAGATGAAAAGAAAAAAGGAATAATTCTAAAATTCAATCACTTACAAGTTGTAAATGAAAATAAGTATCATAAATTTATAAAAAGTTCTAGGGGTTCAGTTACGAACATCAATTTACAAAAAACTTAACCTAAAAACAATAATTAATGATAGAAATAAAAAAATAGAAATAAAAAAAGAAAAAGGGGCCAATAAAAGCCCCCTTTTTTACTAGAATGTCCAATTTATATTCTCGGTAATGGTAAGGTTAATATTGTTAGTATTTGGAAGTATAATCATTGCATCAGGATTAGAAGCCCA
>JBKBIJ010000254.1:0-1467 GCA_046299455.1 Brevinematia bacterium
TGTGATAAGTCAGATAAAGCTTTTTAATGCTGGAAGTGGTTGTAGGACTTTGACTTGTGTGCTTGTGTATGCATATGTTTATGCTATTGGATGTAGCTTTTATAGGAGGTTTGTTTGATGATACCTAATTTCTCACCCAACGTGTATATAAAAAATATAATAAAAAAATGAACTCAAACAAAATTATTATAGTATCAAGGTTTTATTTTTGTTTAAAATACTCCTATTCTGTTTGGAGGCCAGAACCTTAAAATCCCTTTACCTATTATTAGGTTTTCGGGTACAAGCCCCCAGTACCTGCTGTCACTACTTTCGTCCCTATTATCTCCCATAACAAAATAGTATCCTTTAGGTATTTTATTTTCTTTTAAAGATTGTTTTATATTTTCAATTTCATCTTTGAAGTATTCCAAGTTGGGTAGATAATTTTCAGGAATTCCTTGAAGTGATAGGATTATTCTAGAATTTGTATCGTATAGATAGTATAAATTAGACAGAGAAAAATTTCTTAGAATACCATCGTCGAATAATATTTCACCTTTAATTCTTATTACCCAACTTTTGTTATCTATGCTTTCGTTTAGGTATAGCCAACCATTTTCTTTTTTTATCATATTCCTTTTCAATTCTTTACCGTTTATGAGTAAATTGTTACTAATAATTTGTATTGAATCTCCAGGAATACCTATAACTCTTTTTACAAAGTACTTAGGTTCGTTATCGAGATTTATCACCGAGAATGTCAAGAGTGTTATTAGCTCCCTTATTATACCTGGTGATCTGTAAGTTGGGTTCTTGAATACGATAATGTCACCTCTGTTTGGAGTCGTTATACCAGGTGTTTTTACATTAATTATAGGGAAGTTTATACCATATGGTGGTTTTAGTACTATTATCCTGTCACCTATCATTATCGTTGGTATCATTGATCCTGTTGGTATAGCAAAAGCTTCTAGGAGCAGTAACCTTATAACAAATGCTATTACGTAAGCTTCACCAATAACCCTTAAGTTTTCTAAAACTATCTCTTTAATTGTCTTTTTTCTTTTTTCTTTCTTTTCTTTCATAGAAATTTTGAATACAAGTATAATTAACAAAGTAACGTAGTTACAAATTTGCCAGAAGAATGTTTCAAAAAATCTAGTCCATATCTATACTTTCCTCATACAAAAACTCCTAAGTTTGATATTCCAATAAATTACTCTCTTTAAAAGTGTATTAAGTTATCTTTTTAAAGATATTTGAGAATGTCGCTTAAGAAATTAGATATCTCTATTTCTAAGCACACTCTTACTAAAATTATAGTTCTTTTAATAACTTTTTGTGTGTATCCTTATGAGCTCTTTTGATAAAAATCTTTCCCTCCAACTCTTGCTATAACTATTTACGCCTCAGTGAAAAAATTATATGCTATACTTTCTCTTTCTTTTACCATCTTCTCATACTCTAAAATCTCCCCTAATTCTC
>JBKBIJ010000255.1:0-1457 GCA_046299455.1 Brevinematia bacterium
CCTGAACATCTTGCAAGGGCTGGTATGACTGGTGCTCTTGAGTTTACTTATGGGTTTGTTTACACAAGCCACCTACCAAAACTTAGTTTATATTACCAGTTAACGAAACTATTTAGGTTAGGTGTTGGATTTGTTTACAGAAACGACAATATACATGATCTATACCCAGTTATGGGTAACTTATCACCGGATTTTCAAATTAGGGGATATCATTCGTTTATAGATCTACAGTTTAGTAATCCTCTTGGTAATCTAAGAATATATCTGGATGGATTTGTTGCAGATAATCCTAGGAAAATAGGGTATGCTATTCAAGGTGTGAGGGATTTCAGAGTGCCACTTGAGTATTTTGGCTATGATTATAATATAGTTGGGTTAGTTGAGTTAGATATACATTTTTAAGGGGTATATATCCCCTGTTTTTGGAGGGAAGTATGAAAAAGGTAATAATTTTGTTAGTTGTTTTTGGTTTTACACTTAGTGGTTGTCAGTTAGTTGCTGATTTTTTGAAAACTAAACCTGGAGAAAATGAGCCTATTTACGGAACTTTTACTAGACCTGGTGAAGATCCAGGGTATATAACTTTTAGTAATGCTCAGACAATCTATTCAGGTTTAACTATTCAGGGTACTTTACTTGCTAGTGGTATGGATCCTGCATTTGATGATAATGGTGGTGGTAACATAATTTATGGTAGCGCTTACAAACCTGGAATATTTGATGTTAACGAATGGAAGATAAGTGCTGATGCAAATTACATTTATGTTTATATTGCTATGAGAGGCAAACAATATATATCACCTGAAATAGCTGCAAATAATGGTGGATGGGTATTTACGTTGGTTTCTATTTTCTTTGGCAAGACTAATGCTTCGCCTACAGTAACAAATGTAGGGTTCCATTCTCCTGAGGATGGATCTGGAACTAGTGGAGGTGCTACTGGTTCTCTTTCTGCAAGACTTTATACAACAAATGTTCAGCTTTACTATGGTGCTGCAGTTATAGGTAATACCGCTCCAAATTCTGGAGGAGTTTGGATTGTGAGTAATTTCTGGACAACTAGTACTGCTAATAGATTAGCTACGATAACTACTAATGATATATTTAGAGTTCCTGTTGGTTTTATAGGTGGTAGTACTACTATAGCTTTTAGAATTCCTAGAGTTGGTGATTTAGCTAATAACAATGAAAAATGGTTGGTTTTTATTGGGATACAAGGTTGGGAAGATTATGGGTTATCTACTCCTTGTCCAAGTTACAATGGGCACTTGAGAGATTTAGGTCCTTATGGTTCACAGTATAACTTTAGAGGAGTAGGAACAACAGATGTTAGTAAGTTTGTTGATTTGGTAATAGCTGATCCATCTAAGCAATCAAATGTATGTTATTCTAAAATTATAGATGCTTCTGATATGATAGAAATAACTTTACCTTAAAGGGGTTTTCCCCTTTCTTGT
>JBKBIJ010000256.1:0-1418 GCA_046299455.1 Brevinematia bacterium
CTTCCAGTTACATCAGATATCATCTGTTGATGGTAAAATACCACCAACATATTTTCTTGCAACTACAAATAACCCACCAGTTATAATCATCCTCGGAGAAGATTTGCAGTCTGCTGTAGCTATACAAGACGTAGGTGAAATATCGAATACTAATGAGTTCCTTTTCAAAGAATTTGGATTTGCAAAGAAAATCCAGTAAACTAACATGTAAAGGGGAGAACTCTCTCCCCTTATTCCTCTTTTCTATTCGAATAATCAATTCTTCAATTTATTGATGCTATAGTATGTACTAACCTAATCATCATAATTCATTCTATCCTGTTCCTTTATATCCTTTCAAAAAACAGTTTAAGAGTCATTCCTATGACGAGATTTATACTGTATGCTAAATTCCATTGATAAGATGAATAACACCTAACTCAACACTACCTGTATTCGGTTTTACTTCCCTAGAACAGTAAATTAAGTAAAAAGTATAAAACATTTTTTACACACCCTATCTTATATTGAAACAATACTACTAATTAAGTTATCATTGGTCTATGAGAATAATTTCATTTAGCTTAACGTTTATTCTGTTGATAACGAACTTACATGGATACGAATTCAAATGGAATCTAAACACAAATGAAATACTTAGGGTAAAAAGCTATGTAAAACAAAATATCTTTACAAACAATACATTCGCAAAGTATGTTGAAATACTGAACAAAGCCTCAATGGAGGTAAAAAGTGTGTCCTACTCTTCAGGTAGTAAATTCTACGGAATAGAAGGTAATTTTTATGTATTTTCAAAAGAACATCTAAAAGATAAAGAATTCAAACTAGAAGAAATTTATCTTAGTAAATACATACTACAAGAAGATGGTAACATGGTAATATCAAGAGAATACCTTATGCCTGTTGCTAGAAATATACCAACATTTGTAAAAACTAGTATCAATCCCAAAGATGAATGGTCTTATAAAGGTAAAGAAATCCACAAAATAGGGTTTTCCGATGTATACGATATTGTAGAGATAGACTTTAATGTACACTATAAACTACTAGGGATAACAAATATTGAATCAAAAGAAATAGGTATAATTGAAATAAAGTATGCGTTTGCTGATGTTTTTAAAAAAACTCGGATAATAGACTACCTTTCTGGTTCTTCTGAAATGATATACTACTGGAACATTTCTGAAGGTAAACCTTATTATATGGTAGAAAACTATTTTTTCAACGCAATATACAAAAATGGTATATCAGTAATATACTCTGGAAGTTCAGAAAGTACCCTTGAAGTGGTAAAAAAATGGAATGAACAAAACAAAAAAGAGGTAATATCAAAACTTAATGAAACATTAACCAATATAAAAAACATAGAAACATCTACCAATGAGACTGGGATAGATATATCAATACCTGACATAATG
>JBKBIJ010000257.1:0-1400 GCA_046299455.1 Brevinematia bacterium
GTGTAGGACCAACGTAAACATAAGCACCATCAACATCAACTTTTTTACCTAAGCTTTCAGCCCAAAGCTGTACATACCAATCAGCCCATCTACCAAGCTTAGTAGAATAAGGCATCAAAACCGATATATTAACACCCTTTAGATAAAGTATATACTCTATAACTGCATTTAGATAAGCAGGATTTTTGAAAAGTTCAGGACTTCTTGAAACCTTATCCATCTCCCTAGCCCCTTCTAGGAGAGATAATATATCTATTCCCATCAGCTCTCCAGGCACAAGACCAACAGAAGAAAGAACACTAAACCTACCACCCACATTTGGAGGTATTGGAAAGGACTCTAACCCAAATTCTTTTACCATTTTTCTAAGTTCTCCTTTTTCTGGATCGGTAATAGCTATAACGTGCTCGTTCAATTTATTACCAATTACATGTTTAAACTTAGAAAAACAAGCCATAAAACCAGCTGCAGTTTCAGCAGTAGAACCAGATTTACTTATTACAACAAAAACCGTTTTACTAGGATTTATAATTTCCATAATATCTTCAAACCAATCAGGATCAACATTATCTAAAATATACGTTTTCAAGCCTTTTCTCTTCTCATTAGGTAGTTCGTTAGAAACGTAGCTGAGAAGAGAAGTTTGTAAAGCAGAAGGACCAAGTCCGGACCCACCAATACCTAAAACAACCTGCGTATCAAATTTATCCTTAAACTTCTTAAGCTTATCTTTTATATTCTTAGCATTATCCTCATCGTAAGGTAGATCATAAAATCCTAAATCTTTACCAACTTTACTCATCAAATTGCTATGTAACTTTTTAACCTTGTTCTCGTAAGAAACAAGTTCACCTTCAGATATACCTAACCTATCACCTATATAACTAGACAAACAATAATTGTAATCAAACTTAAAAATCGCCATCCATCTACCCCCACCAAATTAGAATTTAAGTTAAAAGATATAACTAAAGTATTTCAAGAAAAAGTGAAAGTGTTTCAAAAACATAGTTCATACATATACTTTTCTTATTAAAACAATAAACTATCAATAAATTTGCCAAATTCACAAAAATCCCCTAGTCTACTGTTCCTATAAATTACCTTTCTTAATAGTATATCAAAAACACATCATCTTTTTAAGGTTATTCGAAAACATCACTTAGGGAATTAAATATCTAATTGAAAAAAGAACTTTCTGTTACAAGTAACTGTTAAAATACAGTATTTCCATTGATTTTTGAAACACACTTCCATAGACACTACTCACTCTATTAATACTGCCTCTCTTTGGGAAGAATTTAAAAAAATTTTGTATTACATTTCAACCAAAAAGAACAACAAAAACCACCGTAGTTGAGCATACAAAGAAAAACAAAATTAAGATGAAATATCGTAAA
>JBKBIJ010000258.1:0-1378 GCA_046299455.1 Brevinematia bacterium
AGGGATACAAGAAAGAGAACCTAAAAGATTGGGTTTTTGATACAGTATCAACTTTTTTATAAGTTATAAAACATGAATACTATAAGAGAACTTATCAGATGGAAGTTCTTATCGCTAATGGACTTCGAATAGTTACCTAAGTAAAAAGTAAGATAATGCATTTAGTAATAGCTGGGCGAGCGACGGGACTCGAACCCGCAACCCTTGGAGCCACAGTCCAATGCTCTAACCAATTGAGCTACGCTCGCCATGAAATTCGCATCAATATTATAAATATCTAAATATACCAATTCAAGAAAAGTTAACTTATAAAATTCAAAACATCTTAAAAATGTTGAAACTGCTCTAAAAGTTACTGTACTTCTAGATTTTAGTGCACAGGATTTGAGAAAGCTTCTAAATAAATTAGAAAAGGTATATTTCTAAACTTGTAAAATTCTGATTAGCTTCTAAGATAGAAATATCAAAGCTTTCCAAGAAACTTCTCCATAAAGTGTTAAGATTGTATCTAGTAAATTAGGTAACCACTTAAAAAAGCTTTACCACAGAAACTACGCTTTTTTAGAATTTATTAAAACATAATTTGCCTAAATAAAATGTTGTGGGAAATAAAGTGAAGAAGTTCTAGTGAATTGGGATTCTTGCACAGCTTTGCTACTATCCTTAATAGATTTCAAATATTATCTTAAGCAAAAGAAAGAATACCTTAAATAACTGCTACTATTAAAAGTTAAAATCTTTAAGAAAAATAACTAAAAACCTAAACAAATATAAAGTTACAATTCTTATATAGAATTAAAATAACATTGCAGTAAAATGGGAAGTTTCGAAAATGCCTTCTTATTTAAAGGTGTAAATAAAATATCACCAAAAAATTCGATAACTCTTTAAAAAACCTACTTACATCAATAAATTACTTTTCTCTAGAAGTTATTAACACAAAAAAGTTATCTGAATAACTTTTGGTAGAGATATGTTGGAAAAATAAACTTATGGAATTAATTTTTTACATATCTTTCTGAGAGTCTCCTCCAAAACAAGCTGTAGTTTTTCTAAGTTTATACTTTATACAAAATTCCTGAGGAACTCTTTCCAAATTTTACCTAAGCAATTTGTAAGAATATACTTAAGGAGAGAAGGTCTAGAAAAATGAATCTTGACATAACCTACCTTTAGGTGTAACTTGTTGATACTATCTTTAGTTAGACAAGGAAGATGTTTAAAAATATTACTTTCTTTTAAAGTTGTACAAAAACAAATCTAAGAAATTTGATGATCTCTTGAAAAGATCTTCTAACTTTAAGGAAATACTACTATTAAAAAGCTATAGGACAGAAATACCGTATAAGAGTACTTGTATGAATAATTTGTAATGAGT
>JBKBIJ010000259.1:0-1266 GCA_046299455.1 Brevinematia bacterium
CTCAAGCTAATCAATCTATCATTATATTCGAGTTTTTGGAAAGAAAACTTTCTGAAAATCTGAAGAAAGAGTTGAGTAAGAATGTCACTCAATTGACGTTCCCTGAGGGTTGGGAAAGAAAAATAGTTTTACCTCATAACAACGTAACAAATGGTGCGGTAGGTTTAAAGTTTTTTAGTAAAGTTTTTGGTTTCGATTTTTCGTTTAGTTTCGTTAGTAGAGTTAATGATATACCTTACGTTAAGGCAGTTATTGTAAGTAATACCACAACTATTAATATCTTAACTAGTGAGACAAATACTGTTGTTGATTATAAGTTTTATGAAATTGGGTATCATAAAGAGAATGTTGTTGGGTTTGATCTATCAAAGGATTGGGATATATTCTTGACTTGGCTTGAATTATCCTTAACTTTTCCTGAGGAGACAAAAAGGATTTCTTACAATTATTCCAAAGTTAGCATTATACCCCTTAACTTGACAACTAATATTGCGGTGGTAGAAGAAAGTACAATTCTCAAGGATCCATACTTGAAGTTTGTGGTTGGTTTAGATAAAAACTTTGATGGTGGGTGGTATTTGAATTTCCAATATTCTCGAGGGCTTTTTATTGAGAAAGGGTATCAAGATGAAGGGCTTCAAGATTACTTAGTATTGAATGTTGAGAAAACGTTTTTCGACGATAAATTAAAGTTTAGGGTATATTCAATAGTAAATACTTATGGATTGTTCGATAAGTTTAACGAAAATAATTTTCTTGAGAAAGTTATAGATAATACTGCTGTAATAGGCGCATTTGAGGTGTTGTATTCGCCAGTAATTGGTTTAAACTTCAAACTCGGTGTGATGGGAATAGATGGAAAAGAAAAGGCAACTTTGTCTACTTATAAAGATTACGATATGGTATACTTACAAATATCAACAAGTTTCTAAATAATATTTTTATCGGATTGGTATAAATCTAAAATTTAGGAATAGGTTCATAATATTACGAAAATTTTGAAGAACTTTTGCTTTTGAGTGGGATTTTGTGTAAAAAATCCAATTTTTTAAGCTTATTTTTTTACTTTGCTTTTTACAACTTATTCTGAGAATGTATAAAGGATCTAATTTTCCAAAGCTTCTTTCTTTTGTTTACCCTTCTAAAACCTATTCTGATAGGTCTGCTAAAGTATTTTTTGTTACATAGCTTCTAAAGAAAGTTAATTTCTTAGAGCAGTAAACCTTTTTAATGGGGTATCGGATCTCTTAGTAATATTTTTAACAC
>JBKBIJ010000260.1:0-1236 GCA_046299455.1 Brevinematia bacterium
ACTAGAAGGATCTAAGATAGTAGTAAAAGGTTTATTCGTATCGTAATACATAGTAAAACTTGCATTAGTAAAGTTATTCGAAGTCGTCGTTAACAACACCGAAATTATGTTGTATTCAAAATTACTACCAACCTCCTTTAAATTAATAGGTTTAGCAGAAAAAAACCAGCTATTATCATTAAATGAATCAACATCATTAGTAAAAACGCCAAGAGAATTACTAACAATAAGCTTAACCGAACTTACATCACCATAATACTCCCTAGTTATATTTATACCTCCAAAAAATTCAAGTACATTTGTATTCGTAGCATAATAGTATGTTATAAAATATATATGTAAAATAGGTGAAGGTGAAGAAATAAATTTAACCTCTTTTTGAGAAACATTGCCATAATTGTCAGAAACAATAGCTACCAACCTATAGTGATTATATGGTAATATGTTTACATAAAAATTTATATTTGCTTCGTTACCGCTTAATGAGATATTCGTTTTGAAATACTCTTGAACAAAATTCTTAAAAATTTTTATTTCTAAATTCTTTAACCCACTTTCCTTACCTTGCTCATAAACCTCATTAACCTGAACTTTAATAGGAACTTTACCATAGTACACACTCCCTTCAACGGGAAGGAAAACAAAAATATCCGGTCCACGAGTATCAATATAATTGACATTCTGATAACAAGAAAAAACGACAAAGACTAACAAAAACAACACTAGAACTATAGAATATTTCATATTATTATTATAATAACTTTTGATAAAAATAAGAAGTTTTGTAAGAGTATTTCAAAACATTACTTTTCTATTAAAGATACAGGAAAATATTGCTAAAGAATTACAACAACTCTAGCATAATACTTTGCAAAAAACTCTCTCATAAAATTATTAACCAAACTTAAAAGTACTCAAGATTGTAGCTTAGATATTGCTCAAGAAAAATAACCTCAAAAAGGAATTTCAAAAATATAAACCTCAAAAATACAACTACTTACCAAAAAACAATTTTTTAAATATTCTCAATCATAACTTAGGCGTTTCAAAAATATTACTTGCCTACCTAAAAGTATCCAGAGATCATATCTAAGAAATTAGATAATCCCCCTAAAAATACTTTGTTAGCCTTAAGAAATTGCTACTCTTAAGAAGTTACAAAAAAATACCATATAAGACTACCTGTCTTGAATAATTTGTAATTAGTATTAGGTATACTAAACTAAAGGTATACAA
>JBKBIJ010000261.1:0-1230 GCA_046299455.1 Brevinematia bacterium
TTGAGTGGGGCTAGTGAGAAGTTGGCTATTGTGCTTGAGAGTTTGAGGAAGTTAAGTGATGAGCTTGGTAGGTTCAAGGTTTCTGAAGTTAAGTTCTCTAAAAATATAACCTTAGTTGAATGATTAAGGTTTTTCAAGAATATTACTTTTCTATTTGAAGGAACTTCAAAAATTAATCTAAAATAGCTTATCTTGGAGATGATGCTGTGTTAAAAATCCAAATTTCCTAGGTGTCTCTTTTCTATGTTTTCATAAGATTTTAAAACTTTTGATTATAGTATTTATTTTAATTTTTGAAACACGCTTTCATAAATATTAATCATTTTATTAATAATAGCTTCTCTTTAGTAAAGATTCACAAAAATTTCATATTATATTCTTCTAAAAAGAGCAATAACAACAAAAATAACTTCAGTTAAGCATATGAAGAGGGACGAACTTAAGAGGATATCACAATGAAAAAGATCCAAGAGTTAAAGAAAGGATTTTGCTATATTACATTCATACGAATGACGCTAAAAGAGATAGTGGAAATTATTAGGATAAGCAAGTGTAGTATCTGGCTTTATCTAAGAATGCAGAACGAAAGAAGATAAGAAGATCTTATATCTAAATTTAGAATTTAATGCAGGGGAAGAACCAACAATTGGGAGCGGAGAATGGGGTAAGATAGTAAAGGAAATAAGTAGGAGAGATATGACAATAGGAGATACGAAAGTATATATAAAGAGAAGTGAAGGAATTAACTCATACAAGATTCATACGAAACGGTGTGGTATACTTTAATAAAAGTAGTTAGGTTGGGAAGCCATATTTAATAAATGAGTAAAGACCACAAGACAAAGGAAATTTTAAAAAACTGGAATTAATTTTTTAAAATTATGTTAACTTGTTTGTTTAAAAAAACATCCAAAAGTAAGTAAAATCAATAAAAACCATAACTTCTAAAAAACCTTTAGGAGAATTCCCTTTGTTAATGTAGGGAATATGGTTCAAGATTATATTTTTGAAATACTTTTTCTTAAGTGGGTAATATGCTAGAATTCCAATTTCTTTGAGCTATTTTTTTATTCCTTTCTAAAACTTATCTAGGTAATTGGTACTTTTCCCGTAAATTTCTAGGAAATGTACTCTCTTTGAGAGATAGAACTCTTACCAAAGACCAGTTCAAAAAACATACACCTTGTTATAGAGAGAACTGGGATAAGGGTATATGGGGATGGGGAGTGG
>JBKBIJ010000262.1:0-1187 GCA_046299455.1 Brevinematia bacterium
TTACCATCATTTGACACTACTGCAACACCTATTAGAGCATTTCGATGATCATCATTTAAACCTACTTCAGCTATTGACACATTAAATCTATTCCTAGTTTTATCTTTTAGGCTATTTATTATTCTCCTTTTCTCTTTCAACGTCCTAGAAGGTAAGAATAGAGAAATCTGAATTGTACCTATCAACATCAAAAAAATTTTTTCTAATACAGCCAAAAATTTTCAAATTTCACTCACAAAACCAAGGTAAAATTCACATGATACTGTGCCAAAATTATAGTTTCTTTGAGATATTTCACCTCTTATTCCTTTCTAAAACTTATCTAAGTAATTCTTACTTCTGTTACATAACTTCTAAAAACATGAAGTTTCTTTGATGAAGAACTCATTAAGAAGTAAAATCCAACTTCTAAATATTCTGAACACTTTTAAAACACCCTATTCTTTCTAAGATTTACTATCACTCCTAAAAAATACTTACATACTCTCTTATGGTTTTGGTAATTTCTAAGTGAATTTAGCCTCTTGAAGTAATTCCATTAGGTTTTTCTATAAATTTAGAAGATTTCTTCTTTATTATAACTTACAAGTAGGAAGTTAATATTTTTGAAATATTCTACTCTTTTAAGATAAAAATAATGTTAACTAGCCACACCTGCTTTGGTGAACAATTCTGAGGGAAAGTTTTGGAATCTTCGATATTCTTAACCTTAGAAGGTAATATAATGGTTTTAAAAGTGAGAATTGTATCTTATCTTAATCTATTTTTGTACACCAAAGCTTTTAAGAGACAAAAATCTTATCAAGAATTCTTGTTTGAATAAGTTGTAAGGAATCTAGAAATAGAGGGTCTCAATAAATTGAATTTTTGATACTGCATTATCTTTTAGGTGTATAGACATTGGTGCATAAAAAGATATTCAAAACAAACTCTACCCACAATCCTACTAACCAACACACCTTCAACACCCATAACTCTCAGCCACATATAACATATCCATAATACTCAACACCTTACACCAAACCAATAACTACCCATCTCATCCAACCTACTACTCTCACAATTACCAAACAGCCTATTAATCCTATAAAACACATCCTCTACCCTTAACCTAACCCCATACCTAAATACCTCCTTCCACTCCCTCTTACCAAACTTCCTAAACTTCCCTATAACCCTCAAATTCT
>JBKBIJ010000263.1:0-1056 GCA_046299455.1 Brevinematia bacterium
CAATCTAAGACTAAGAGTATCGAAACTTTCCAAAGAATCTCTCCAAGAAACTCTTTCACAGAATTATTCACCAAAGCTTCTCTTAACTTCTAATAAATGTAGTTTTTTGGATCGAAAGGAAACTTTTTGGAAGTAAATTGATATTTTGGATTATTCTCTTCATTCTAGGTTAAGATAGTATCAATTTTTTGACACATTCTCTATTCCATCTCATTCCATGAGAGTAAAACCTTATGTAAGGTTGCTTCCGTTTGGTATAGTTAAAATGAAATTTATTAGATAGACGATAACGAAACCTTAAGTATTATGGAAAAGTTTATGATTCAAGAGTTAAGCTATGAAATGTGCTATTGAAGATTCTTTGGCTATCCTTAGATATTCGGGTACATCAACTACTTCTTTTACGAAATCCTCGAGGTCGTCCTTTGATAATCCGAAAACTTGCATAGCTAGCGAGCATGCAACAATCTTAACACCAAGTTGGTTAGCATAGTCAAATAGTTCTTTGAGATTTGGGATCTTTTTTTGTTTTAGGAGTATTTCTAACATTCCTTTTCCTATTCCACCGAAGTTGAATTTTGATAGTTTTGCTTTGCTAATAGAAGGTTTGTTTATTATCCCGAATAATTTCTGTATTAGGTTCCTTTTGTACTTACCTGATAATTTTCTCTTTGTTATTAGATTTAGTCCCCAGAATGTAAAGTATAAAGTAACATCCCAACCAACAGCTTTTGCACCTGTTGCCATCACTAGTGCTGCCATAGCCTTATCATAATCATCCGTAAAAACAACGATCGATAAAGAATCTCTTTTGTTGTTTTCCATATTACCTCCTACTTTTTCTTAAAGTACATAATCCAGGTTTTGTTTTCTACTTCTGTTCCTAGATGCTCATGACCATCTTCTACAAAGCTTCTAGGTACATCCCTTGAAGCAGGCTCATGGTCTGTTATTATCTTCACAATTTCTCCGGATTTTACATCATTCTCAAAAAACAATTTGGATTTTATATAGGTAAACGGACACACTAAACCCCTTATGTCAAGCTCTTTGTCT
>JBKBIJ010000264.1:0-982 GCA_046299455.1 Brevinematia bacterium
TAGGATATATTTTACTTTGGATGTATATAACCATCTTGATCTTACCATGCCATATTAAACCATTTTTATGTGGTAGTATGATCACCTTAGCATAATGACTATTTCACATTGTACTATCATAAACTTCCCTTGTATCATAATCCACATCTCAAATTACAAGCGCTACATCCTTCCCCACTTGTTTTACCAAGTTCTTAACCATATCTCTGTCATAAACCTTCTCATCAGTTATCTCTAAAGCCTTTATCTTCTCTGTCCTGGCACCTATGCCTAAGTGCACCTTTATCCATTCGTTTTTCTTCTCCCTACCATGCTTGAAGGCTTTCCACTCCCTATAGCCATATACCTTTATCCCAGTTCTCTCTATAACAAGGTGTACGTCCTTTGAACTGGCCTTTGGTAGCTGTATATTTAGCTTTCTACCCCTTCGAGATATGGTGCGTAATTTAGAATTGGAAGATCTAAATTCATAGGATTAATTAAGCACCGAAGCCGAAGAGCCACTAAAAAAGAACATCATAGAATTATTGCCTCTGAATAAGTTGTAAGAATGAAAAAACAACTACTTCAAAAAACCACCTATTTAGATGTTGTGAAGCTAAATACCATAGAAAACTTACCAGAATAAATTTTAGAGTTTATCCCTTAAGAAACCATTACTCTTTAGAAGGTATGTATCAGAAATATCACAACAGGACTTATCTAGATAGCTTGTTAGGCAAGGATAGATAAGAGAGTAGACTTAGAAAGTTGGATTTTTTGATATAACCTCACCTTTTAGGTGTAATTCGTTATTCGACTTAAATAAGGTTATGACAAGAATATACTTATACTTTCCTTCTTAGAATACCGTCAGTGCAACTAATAACACAATCCTATCAATCCCAAAAACTACCCTCCTAAAAAGTTATGAATTGGCCTAAAATAGCCAAAACTCATTAAAAACACTAGTAATGAATATCTTCTTCTGATAATTTTCCAG
>JBKBIJ010000265.1:0-854 GCA_046299455.1 Brevinematia bacterium
CCCAGTATTTATACCCGAAGGATACGATAAAACATTCTCAGAACTAGGCCCAGAAATAAAAAACAAAATAAGTCATAGAAGAATTGCTTTAACCAACTTAGCAGAAAAAATAAAAAAGATTCTTAATCAAGAATACTAAACAACCTATACTCACCTTGCCTTCTAGAAGATTAACTTTCAATCGTAATCATGTCAAACTTTATAAGCATCCATAGCAAAGACTTAATGTGCTTTAGAGTCTAAACTCTTAGGAAGGTAGTAATTACAATTTGCAAAGAAGTATTATAGAGTTTCTTAGTGTACCCACACTAGGAGTTTTTCTATAAACTTAGAAAACCTATTCCTCCTCAAAAACTACTAAGACAGCTTATATAGTGTTACCTTCTGAAAAAAAGAAACTGTATCAAAAATCTAACTTATTGGCATCTTTTTCTCTCTACATCTTAAGAACTTATTTGGGCAATTGCTAATTTCGTTATATAACCTCTTAAGAAAAGTAGTTTTTTAATAAGCTATATAATTTACTAGATATATTCTGAACACTTTTAACGTGATAAATTAAGGTTTTTAACATTTTCTTCTTTTCAACTGAAGAGAATAAATAACTAGTTACACTCAATACACTGTATCAAAAATTAAATTTTACTTCTCATTATGTTAACCATCACAAACTTATTTGGATAATTTCACTTATGGTAATTTTGTCCCCCAACCTCTTAACAATGGTAGTATCTTTGAATAATGTAAATTTTTTGAGAAGTATTTAATTTCCTAGCAATATTTTCTAGTTTCGAATACCTTTAAACAGGAAAGTAATATTTTTTAATATCTTTATAGGTACATAAATGCTTAAT
>JBKBIJ010000266.1:0-845 GCA_046299455.1 Brevinematia bacterium
ACACAAGATTACTAAGTTCTCTCTTAGCTTGAAGACCTATCTTCAAAAGTTGATTAGAAGGAATTTTAACAAAAACATTAAACTCATTATTCACATAAACTTTACTAGTATCCTTTTTGAATTTTCGATTCTTACTGGTCTCAGGTGTATCAATACCTAAAAGCCTAATCTTGTAACTTTTACCCTTAGAAACAACAGTTATAGTATCCCCGTCATGTACATCAATAACCTTACCAATTATAGTAGTACCAAAACTACTCCATGCAAAATATGTCAGAAAAACAATTGAAATAATTAAACTTCTCATAAATAGAATAATATATGCTCACTATGTTCTTTTCAACATATGATAATATTTTTCATTCCACTTTGCCTTTATATCTATGCTTTAGTGAATACTTACACGATTTCCACTACCCTTCACCATATACCTTTATCTACATGTTATCTATAACAATAAGGCGGTTTTTTAGAGTGATTACTTTTTAAGGAGTTGTCAAATTCTTAGATGATATATCCTGGTAACCTACCTTTACTATACTCTATTCGAATAAGTTCCCATACGATATTTATTTTCCATAACTTCCTAAGTAAAGGTAGTTTATCGAGGTAGCGTAACTTATTGCATAAACTCTTAAAAAAGCATGTCAATGTGAGAAATATTATTCTTTAAAATCCATAGGATAAAAAAACCATAATAAAACCAACCTGTCTTAATAGGCTTTAAGGAAAACTTTGTTGCATAAGGTCTAAGAAGAGACACAAATCAATAAGTTAAAGAAAGTATATTCCTCCCCTTTAAGACTATCTTATTAACTTCTTAGATAGAAATCTAAAAACTTTCC
>JBKBIJ010000267.1:0-807 GCA_046299455.1 Brevinematia bacterium
ACCATAACCAATAACAGCAACCTTCTTACCCTTAATTATACCTAAGTCAACATCACTATCATAATAAACTTTCATAATTACCTCCTACAAAAAATTTAGATAATTTTATTAGATTAACCTAAATAATTTCTAATTCAATAGAAAACGCTTCAAAAACATTAACTTCCTACTTAAGAATAACATTTCTATATCTTTAATAACATTTTAGGAAAGGTGTATCAAAAACATTGCTTTTCTAACTAAACGTTTTCGAAATATCTCTAAAAAATTACATAACCACTTAAAAAGTTACCTTAGTTCAAAGAAATCACCTTCCTTAAGAAGCTAAAAAAAAGAATACGAATTATACAATAAATTATAAGGGAGAACAAGAAAGAAAAACAAGAAATTTAATCTCTGATACATCATAACCTTTTAAATATAGCTTATTGATACTTTCTTCACCTAAAAGAAAGAAAATAATCCCAAAATATCAGTTTCCTGGCAAAAAGAACCCTTCGATCCAAGACCCCTTCTTTAGAAGTTAAGAGATACTTTGGTGAATAATTCTGAGGAAAGTTTTTGAAATCTTCGATATTCTCAACCTTAGAAGGTAATAAAATGGTTTTAAAAGTGAAAATTGTATCTTATCTAATCTATTTTTGTACACCAAAGCCTTTAAAAGACAAAAATCTTATAAAAGTACTTTTTTGAATAAATTGTAAGGAATCTAGAAGTAGAGGGTCTCAATAAATTGAATTTTTACACAGCACTATATTCTAGGTGTAGATAGTTAACATTATTCTTACCTTAAAAGAATAGGATATT
>JBKBIJ010000268.1:0-779 GCA_046299455.1 Brevinematia bacterium
AAACAACTTTCACCGTTTTAATTTTCTAGAATACTGAAACATTGCCCAAATGAGTGGTATAGAAGAATGAAAAAAAATAGGTCCAAGAAATTGAATTAATACCTATCAATTAAAAAAACTACCATCCTCAAGAAGTTATGAACCAGAATACCGTAATAGAACCTATCAGAATGAATTATTCAAAAATGTAAAGAAGAAAAAAGCTTAAGAAACATATTTTCTGACTTATCCACTTTGTTTGGTTATATACCTTTTACTCCTAAAGTGTAGCATCACTTAAAAGTCTAAGAAATTTTTTAGGAGTATTACTTCACTGAAACTTCCTTCTTAAGTAAAAGAGTGTTTCAGAAATATTACTTTTATATCTAAAGTTATGCAAAAACATCTCTAAAAACTAAATACACTTTAAAAAAGGTTTATTATTCAAAGAAATTATTTTTCCTTAGAAGTTATGTAATAAAAAATACTACAATGGCAATTGTTAAAAAAGAATATTTCAAAAATACTTTAACGTTCAAGGTTATAAAAAATATCGTTAAGAAATTGAACAACTCATAAAATAAAATCGGTAGCTAGAATAAACTATATCTCTTAAGAAGCTGTGTAACAAAAAAAAATCATAATAATAAAATTATCTTTCTGAACAAGTTGTAATAATAAACTAATTAGAAATAGGCCTAAAAACTGGAATTTTGAAACCCCTACATTTAAACACTCTAAAAGACAAATACATAAAAACATAAACTCAATAAACAAAAAAGAAAATGAATTACAATACC
>JBKBIJ010000269.1:0-723 GCA_046299455.1 Brevinematia bacterium
ACCGATGGTCAAGTCTTGGTAGTACAAGACATGCTTGGACTGACTTTTGGTCGTGTTGCAAAATTTGTGCGTAACTTTATGAAAGAACAAGCAGGGGAAACGGCGATTTTGGATGCGTTCAAGGCATACCATGCAGCGGTGCTTGATAGCTCATTCCCTGCGAAAGAACAAACATTCCAAGTCGAGCTGTAAAACATGAAAACTGAAACCACCATCCAAGGCCTATCAGCATCATTGAATCCTGCGCGAACGGCTCGAAAAAGTATTGGTTTCATCCCGACCATGGGCAACTTGCATCAGGGGCATTTGAACCTTGTGCGCGAAGCGAAAAAACTCTGTGATGTGGTTGTAGTCAGCATTTTTGTTAATCCTATTCAATTTGGACCCAATGAAGATTTTGACAGTTACCCACGCACTTTGGAACAAGATCAGCGCTTGTTGGCCGAGGTTGGTTGTGACATCGTGTTTGCACCATCGGTTGAGCAAATGTATGGCAACAGTCCACGTTTGACCAATATTACTGTTTCAGATATCACCAATGATTTGTGTGGTCTACAACGTCCAGGTCATTTTGATGGTGTTGCCGTTGTGGTGACGAAACTGTTCAATATTGTGCAACCTAATTTTGCTTTCTTTGGTGAAAAAGACTATCAACAGTTGGCTGTGATTCGTCAGTTTGTTCATGATTTGAATATGCCACTTGAAGTGATGGGTGTGGCAATT
>JBKBIJ010000270.1:0-713 GCA_046299455.1 Brevinematia bacterium
TTCAGAAACACAAATTCCTCCTCCAGAATAAGCACTATTATTCAATACAATTATATTCGTCAAAACAGAATACATAACACTCTCCATATAAATACCTCCTCCAAGGTTATCCGGTGTAATTCCATTCGCTCTCCCTCCCCTAATAATTAAATTCTCTAACTTAACATTACTCACACCTTCAACCTTCACAACATGATATAAACTACCATCCCCATCTAATTCACTATACCCTACTATACCATTAAAAAATGCATTAGGATACAGGGGAAACCCAGAGATAAACGGATTAACAAACGAAGGTAGTCTTCCAGTAGGTTTCTCTGAAACCATGAAAATGACCTATGTAGTCGCATCCGAAGGTACAAACTACTTCTTTGCAAATGAAAGTGCATTCGTAGTCGATAAAGGAATAAATAAAGGTATTATTTTGGGATTTTCACTGCGCACAGCTCCTGTTTCTCCAAGTGATTTAGAAGGAATTTATGTAGTACTTGGATTAAACCAAAGTAGAGAACCAGGAGAAACAAATTTCACGAGCAAAGTTATGAAAGGTTACATCAAACTTTCCAATACTGGAAGCTATCTAGATATCTATATCGGAACAAACATAAACTCTTTACAAAAAGAGAATAATGCCTTCCAGTTACATCAGATATCATCTGTTGATGGTAAAATACCACCAACATATTTTCTTGCAACTACAAATAACCCAC
>JBKBIJ010000271.1:0-708 GCA_046299455.1 Brevinematia bacterium
TAGGATTTGATGGTTCATCAATAAGAGGTTTTCAGCAGATCCAAGAATCAGATATGATTTTAATGTTAGATCCATCTACAGCAGTGGTTGATCCTATTTGTGAAGTCCCAACATTGAGTATAATTTGTGACATTTATGATCCGTTAACCAAAAAACCTTATACTCGTGATCCACGATATATAGCTAAAAAAGCAGAAGAGTATCTAAAAACTACAGATATTGCAGATATAAGTTATTGGGGACCTGAGATGGAGTTTTTTATTTTTAACGATATTCGTTTTGATCAGACAGAGAATTGTGGATATTATTTCATTGATTCAATAGAAGGAGAATGGAATTCTGGTAGAGATGAAAAACCTAATTTAGGATACAAACCTCGGTATAAAGAAGGATATTTCCCAGTGCCACCACATGATTCTTTACAAGATTTGCGTAGCGAAATTATTTTAAAAATGATAAACGCAGGAATACCAGTAGAGGTACATCATCATGAAGTAGCAACAGCAGGTCAGTGTGAGATAGATATGAAATTTGACACTTTAGTTCGTATAGCAGATAAATGTATGATGTATAAATACATTGTAAAAAATATTGCTAAAAAACATAATATGGTGGCAACTTTTATGCCGAAACCTTTATTTGGTGATAATGGTTCAGGTATGCATACACATCAGTCATTGTGGAAAAATGGTAAAAATATTTTCTTTG
>JBKBIJ010000272.1:0-660 GCA_046299455.1 Brevinematia bacterium
TCCTCCATTATAAGCACTATTATTATAAACACTCCCACTTATCGTGTTACTATTCCCAGAAACAAAAATCCCTCCTCCAAAAATAGTAGCAATATTACTATATATACTTCCACTTATTGTGTTACTTGATCCTCCAAAAACATAGATTCCTCCTCCAAAAGCTCCCCTATTACCATATAAACTCCCACTTATCGTGTTATTAACTCCTCCAGAAACATAAATCCCTCCTCCATTTCCTCCCGAGATACCACCACTATTACCATACACATCCCCACTTATCGTGTTATTAGAACCAGAAACATAAATCCCTCCTCCATCTACACTAGCCCTATTACCATACACACTCCCACTTATCGTGTTACTATTCCCATTAACAAAAATCCCTCCCCCATTAACAGTAGCACTATTACTATACACACTACCACTTATCGTGTTATTATTTCTACCATTAACAAAAATCCCTCCTCCATATGAAGCACTATTATTCGATATAATTATATTTGTCAAAACAGAATATCTAACATTTTCCATATAAATACCACCCCCAAGGTTATCCGGTGCACTACCATTCGCTCTCCCTCCCCTAATAACCAAATTCTCCAACCTAACATTACTCACACCTACAACCTTCACAACATGATACAAACTATTATTCCCATC
>JBKBIJ010000273.1:0-648 GCA_046299455.1 Brevinematia bacterium
AGATGTGATCGCCATGGTCAAAGAAGATTTCAGAACATGGACCACAAGGACCTGTGTCACCCATTGCCCAGAAGTTATCAGATGCGTATTGACCGCCTTTGTTGTCACCAATACGAATAATGCGTGAAGCGTCTAGACCGATTTCTTTGTTCCAGATGTCAAAGGCTTCATCATCGGTGTGGTAAACGGTTGCATAGAGTTTATCTTTAGGAAGACCAAGCCATTCTTCGTTAGTCAAAAAGTCCCAAGCAAATTTGATCGCATCACGTTTGAAGTAATCACCAAAGGAAAAGTTACCCAACATTTCAAAGAAAGTGTGGTGACGTGCTGTATAACCCACATTGTCCAAGTCGTTGTGCTTACCACCTGCGCGCACGCATTTTTGTGATGACACTGCACGTACATAATCGCGTTTTTCTAGACCTAAGAAGCAATCTTTAAACTGGTTCATACCAGCATTGGTGAACAGCAAAGTTGGGTCATTGGCAGGTACTAGAGAACTCGACGCGACACGTGTATGCCCTTGCGATTCAAAGTAACGCAAAAATGCTTCACGAATTTCAGCTGATGTCATAAAACGAGTACTCACAACCAAGTCACTCCATAATTTCCGATTTGGCTAAAACACCACAGTCTGACAAGCATACA
>JBKBIJ010000274.1:0-622 GCA_046299455.1 Brevinematia bacterium
CTGTGTCAAAATTCAATTTCCTAAATCTCTTCTTTTTAGCCTTTTTAAACGATTATCAGATTTTTTAATATACTCTTAGCTACCCTCTAAATAGGAAAGTAATACTTTTGAAATTGTATCAGCTTAGATAAGTACCTTTATAATGCATCTATTTCATAATTTCTAAAGAATGCTATTTCCTTAAAACTGTTACAAACGGAATTTTTCTGTAAATTTAGGATACTTATTCATCTTTACAACTTATTTAGGTAGGTTTTCTTACTATGGTACTTCCGTTTTATAACTTCTGAAAAAAGTATTTTCTTTGAGCAACAAAAACCCTCCTCTTAAGATGAAGAGGGTTTCTTAGCAATATTTTCTTATATCCTTAAGTGGGGACATACTGTCAATCATTCAAGTAAACACCCTTATTACAGTATTCTTGTTCTATAACTTCTATGAAATTCACACTTCTAGAGAAATATACCTTTTTAAAAGGTTATCCAACCTTTTGGCGGTGTTTTTTACACCTTTAAATAGGAAAGAATTTTCGGAACATCTTCTATAAGGAGTTGTATTTTCTTTGATCAATAAACCTTTTTAAGGAGTTATTGAGTCTCCTAGCAATATTTTTGATCTTTAA
>JBKBIJ010000275.1:0-609 GCA_046299455.1 Brevinematia bacterium
TCAAAGACATTACTTTGATACTTAGAAGTGTTGAAAAATCCATCTAGAAAATTGGATAACTCCTTAAAAAGTTTTGTTGCTCAAAGAACTACCATTTTTAGGAAGTTATGGAAGAAGACACCGTAAGTGTAATTGCCTAAATAACTTGTAAGGAAGAACACGAGAAAGTTCAAAGAAATTAGGATTTTCAACATAATCTCATCCTTTTAGTTAGGATGATAACTTTCCTATTATTGTATAACCCTAAAAAGTACTCTGTCGCTTGAAGAAATTCTCTTTCTTAAGTTTTATAGAATAAAAAACCAATTGCCAATAGGGTAAGGGAAATTACTTTGAGAAACTACATTTCTCTAGAGGTTATGAAACATAAATTGCCTAAATAAGTATTAGAAAAAAATAATAGGAATCAAAAAATTTAATTTTTGACAAAACATCGCCTCTTAGATGTATTTTGTTAACATTCTCTTTACCTAGAAGAAAGAAGATAATCCCAAAATATCAATTTCCCATTTAGAGGTTTTCAAAAATACATCTAAGGAATTGGATAAATCCTTAAAAAGATATCACCTCAAGAAATTACATTCTTCGAAAAGTTATGAAAGAAAATAC
>JBKBIJ010000276.1:0-606 GCA_046299455.1 Brevinematia bacterium
TTCTTTGGCCAGGTTTAGGTGGTTTTTTAAATAAAACTTCTAAGAATACTTTGGTTTCTTATTGTTTAGATACATTTTCTGAAAATGTTGATAAGGTTAAAGAATGGCCTTTACATAACTTTGACAAAGAATATTTAGAAGATTTTCATACAAAAGAAAATTTAGCTTTAATTCATTATGATTTTCTTGATGTAGAAGGGGTTATTTTTGAGTATTTTCCCTTTCAAAGTTTTTATAATCATTGTCGTCGTTATTATTCTAATTATTTCTTTTTTGCTTTTGCAAATTACTTTGGCATAAAAATAAAATAATTTTTAATAATTTCTAATTTTTCTACGGAATCATCAGAACGCGTGGACTTTGTTTTAAAGCCTTCCCTGATAGTAAGTAGCTTATTTTAAAAAATATATTAATAAGCTATAGTTATACCTGTAAATTTGTAATAGTATTCCAAGAAATTTTTTATATTGTTTTTAAAAATTAAATTAACTTTTTTTTATATTTGGACCGATAAGCAAAAAATATGCTTAGTTATTTTTTACAACTTATGAGTGAAATAATTTTATTTGTGTATTCCTTGTGTTTTTTATATTTTTTATTGTATTT
>JBKBIJ010000277.1:0-582 GCA_046299455.1 Brevinematia bacterium
GAGTTTTGTATAAATTTTTAGAATATTTATTTCCCACTGAAACTTATTCACATAGGAGCTCCTATTGTAGTAGTTTTTTGTTACACAGTTTCTTAAGAGATGTGGTTTATTCTAGCTACAGGTTTTCTTTGAGATTTCGTTCGATTTCTTTGAGATATCTTTCATACCTTTAAATAAGAAAGTGTTTTCGAAACACTTCTCTGAAGAGTTATATTTAATTAAAACGACAAGATTTTTTAGGAGTTATCTAATTTCTTAGATATATTTTTGAACAACTTTTGAGTAGCTATCCAATTTCTTAGGGATATTTCTGAAAAAACTTTAAATAGAAAAGAACATTTTTGAATCGTTGTCCGTTCCTCTTTAAAACTTTAGATAGGAATTTTTATTAAGTTGTTTCTATTTCATAACTTCTAAAGAGAAGTAGTTTTTTAAGGTTTATCTAACTTACTAGATGTTTTTTATAAACCTCTAGTAGAGAAGTAGTATTTTGAAACATTCTCTTCTAAGCTCAGGAGATAAAAAAATTCAAACCGAATAAACTAAGGTAGAAGATAAATTATATTACCGAGAAAACTCATG
>JBKBIJ010000278.1:0-556 GCA_046299455.1 Brevinematia bacterium
ATACCTGTATTGTGATATTTTACTATACAAAAGGGGAATTATATTTATTAAGTTTTTAAACCCTCTCTCATCTTTGCTTTTAAGCTCAGAAAGATAACCATCTTTACATTCCCCTTTCCAATTACTTAGACACCTCATAATTCTGTAGCTAAGGTGCAACAGGTAATCAAAATCACCAGCTAATATTTTTTCCAAAATTATAGGCTCGTCTGTTTGTTTAATTAGACTTGCTATTTCCTTGTCTAAAAGGATAGATGCTATTTCGTAAGGCAATGAATAATAATCAATTTCATTTCCATATTTAACTACCATTTCTATATTCATCAAACTCCATGCTCCGATCGTAGTTTTTATCCTTTGCGACAATTCTATGAAGCTTATTCCCAGTATCCTCTTTAAGTCTTCATTACCCTTGCCTATAATCTTCTCCGCAAATTTATTAAGGTACCACATAATCCTGAAAGACGGAGCGTTTATGAAAATCTTACGGTTATTATCAGAAGATATTAATGCTAAATGGTGATGAATTAAAAGGTATGTACATAATATACATACC
>JBKBIJ010000279.1:0-554 GCA_046299455.1 Brevinematia bacterium
CACTCTTTGGTTTTATCTGAACTATGTGGGATATAAAGAAGCAAGCTTTAAAACAACAAATCTTAAACTTGTACAAGTTTTATCTGAACTATGTGGGATATAAAGTTTAACAAATAGCGCCTGCTATACTTTTTTTCCTTCAGTTTTATCTGAACTATGTGGGATATAAAGTCTTATTTCTTATTATCTCAATCCTAAATTGAGTGTGTTTTATCTGAACTATGTGGGATATAAAGTTTAGCAAATAACGCCTGGCAAACTTTCTCTGTCTGTTTTATCTGAACTATGTGGGATATAAAGGGAATAAAGAAAAATGATAAAATAAAAAAAAACGGGAGTTTTATCTGAACTATGTGGGATATAAAGTTTGAATTATCTTCATTCAAAATGAAGAAGTCGTCCGTTTTATCTGAACTATGTGGGATATAAAGTTTTGGTGCTGGAGTTGTATATGGTAGGATACAAGAGTTTTATCTGAACTATGTGGGATATAAAGGTTCTTACGTCTTTTAGTACCCTTGATACATACGACAGTTTTATCTGAACTATGTGGG
>JBKBIJ010000280.1:0-539 GCA_046299455.1 Brevinematia bacterium
TTACCAACAGTTAGAATAATAAATACAGTAAAAACCTTTATATCCCACATAGTTCAGACAAAACAGAAGATGATGTCAATGCCATTCATGTTATCTTCTACTTTATATCCCACATAGTTCAGACAAAACTATATCATCAAAGTCGTTCGGCAGTTCGGTTCACACCTTTATATCCCACATAGTTCAGACAAAACCTAAAATCGGCACGGGGGAGCCGTCGTAGTAGTGTTGAAGTCTTTATATCCCACATAGTTCAGACAAAACTTATTAAAAAGATTAGCATCATAACAAGAGTAAGGTAACTTTATATCCCACATAGTTCAGACAAAACCAGAAGTTGCAAGTAATAGATGTTTGAATCTAAGTAGCTTTATATCCCACATAGTTCAGACAAAACTATTTTAAAGTCAATATAACTATTTTATAAACAACAAAATACTTTATATCCCACATAGTTCAGACAAAACCAACTTCAAATTGGCATGATTTTTGCATTGAGCGTTTGTTCTTTATATCCCACATAGTTCAGACAAAACTAA
>JBKBIJ010000281.1:0-519 GCA_046299455.1 Brevinematia bacterium
GGTAGAACCTTTAATGATATTCAATTTTTTAGATGAGTTTTTGAATACTTTTAAACGTGAGGGCTATTTAGGTATTTTTGTTAAAATAACTTCTAAATAAAATTAGCTTCTCTCGGAGTAAGAGTTAAGTAACTTCTGGAAAATTCGATTCTTCTACTTAAGAATTATTTAATTTAAATAGTCAAAAATCCAATACCGATCTTCGAACACCTTTAAGTAGGAAAGTAATATTTTTGAAACAATCTCAATTACTTAGACAGATGTTTTTGTAATGTATTTTTTCTATAACTTCTAAAGGAAATTAGTTTTTTGGAGTGATAGTTTTTTTATTAGATTATCCAATATTCTTAATAAGTTGTAAGAATAAACGAGAGAAAAAGAGGAATAAGAGGTTTTGGTTCATAACTCTGCTGTAAGCTTTTCAAAAACATAGTTCTTACATTTTAGAATAAAACTTCACAAGTAAGTTATAAATTCCGTTTTCCCAAGCTGTTGAAAAAGTGTTTCAAAAACCTAATC
>JBKBIJ010000282.1:0-515 GCA_046299455.1 Brevinematia bacterium
GTTGTTGCTAATTTAAAGGCGACAGCTTTTGCAGCAATGACATGCATCAAAGGTCCACCTTGAACACCTGGGAAGACAGATTTATCTATATCTTTGGAATAATGTCCTTTTGCTATTATTATTCCTCCCCTTGGACCTCTTAATGTTTTGTGAGTAGTTGAAGTAACAAAATCTGCAAAAGTGATGGGAGAAGGATAAATGCCAGCAGCGATTAATCCAGCATAGTGAGCCATGTCAAACATAAAGAAAGCCCCAACTTCTTTTGCTATCTCAGAAAATATTTTACTATCAATAATTCTTGGATAACTTGAGGCACCAGCCACAATCATCTTAGGCTTGTATTTTAGTGCTAATTCTCTAACTTCATCATAATCTATCATTTCATTGTTTCTGGAAACTCCATAATGAACAACATTATAAAATTGGCCAGAAAAATTAACGGGACTGCCATGAGTTAAGTGCCCCCCACAATTTAAACTCATTGTCAAAATAGTATCCCCAGGTTTGAGAAAAGC
>JBKBIJ010000283.1:0-512 GCA_046299455.1 Brevinematia bacterium
TTGCAACCCAAAGATAAAGAATTTCATACCCTGTAACCAATATCTGTGTAGGATAGTAATACTTTAATTCAGGATTGTTTTCTTCCACACCCCAGCCAAAAACTGAAAACGGCCACAACGCTGAAGAAAACCATGTGTCTAACACATCTGTATCTTGTGTTAAGTTTAAAGAATTACAATTTGGGCATTTGTCAGGTTTTTGTTCAGATACAATTACTGGACAACCTTTTGTTTCACAATACCATACAGGAATTCTATGTCCCCACCAGATCTGTCTTGATATACACCAATCTTTAATATTTTCAAGCCATCTTAATGTGTATTCTTTATATACTTCAGGATAATATACAACTTTTCCTTCAGAGATTGCTTTATATGCTTTGTTAGCAATATCTTTCATTTTTATAAACCACTGTTTTGAAGTTAGAGGTTCAATAACATTTCCACAACGATAACATACACCTACATTATGAACATAATCTTCAATTTTTTCAATTAATTTAAGTTGTGCA
>JBKBIJ010000284.1:0-512 GCA_046299455.1 Brevinematia bacterium
AAATCTAAATCAATACTTTGCTGCAAAATATATTCTTTTTAAGCAATTTTAAAATTAACTTTAATTATAAATATCCTCTAAACTTTTTCTCTTTTACTGATGTGGGTTTTATCTGAACTATGAGGAATGTAAAGCCAGCAATTCCGTGTGCGACAGCTACTCTATAGCAAAGTTTTATCTGAACTATGAGGAATGTAAAGGATAATTCATTATTCTCTCTAATATCTGATTAAAAGTTTTATCTGAACTATGAGGAATGTAAAGTATGATGACTCTATGACTTATTCAGTTGGATTTGTGTTTTATCTGAACTATGAGGAATGTAAAGTTCACATATCTGAACATTTCACTTGGCATCATCTCAAGTTTTATCTGAACTATGAGGAATGTAAAGATGATGTGAGGTGATATGAATGGCTGAACTCTATGAGTTTTATCTGAACTATGAGGAATGTAAAGAAACAACAGGAACTACTACACTCGCGTTACCACTTGATGGTTTTATCTGAACT
>JBKBIJ010000285.1:0-503 GCA_046299455.1 Brevinematia bacterium
CGAAGCGCTGAACCTGCGCCACCGACAGGGCACCCTCGCGGACCTGAACGAAGTGCACGCCCTGGAGAGCGCGTGTGCGGGGCATAACCCCCCCACCTACCTCAAATAAATCAATAAAATAAAAAAATAGATATCATTAAAATTATATTTTAGTGTAATTTAGTTTTTTTTCCTATATTATTAAAAATCATTTATAAATAGGAATTAAAATCGAGGAAATTATTCTAATATCACAAATATGAAATATTTATTTATTTATTTATTTAATAAACTTATAATTTAACATGATTCTTTCGAAATTTTAAGTTGATACAAATCGGATGATTTTTTGTTTTCGGATTGTGAATTACTTTGAACAGTTTCAAAAAACCCTAAATTTTTAAATAATTTATTGTTAACCGTCATCTTCTGAATCAAAATCTGCCTCATTGAGCTCGTTTTCTAATCTCGCCAAATCTTCTTCATCTAAGTTTTCATCTGCAAATAGTGACCAATCTACATTT